>CAYRXJ010000001.1:0-5066 GCA_964428235.1 uncultured Candidatus Bathyarchaeia archaeon
TTCGATACCTGCTATGCAATTTGGGTTCTTAGCGAGCTCTTCGGAGCTGTTCTGATCCCTCGACTGCGACAAAGGGGTGCAACACGTGTAAAGCGGGATCGCGGCTCAGCCGCACTAGTGATGACCACAGTACTGGTCTCTATCGCTCTAGCCTTCGCTTTCGGATATGCCGGCGTAGGAGCTCTTCCAGATTGGGCGTTTTACCTGGGGATTCTCTTGATGCTTGTTGGGGTCTTTGTTCGACAGTGGGCGATTGCCGTGCTTGGCCGCTTCTTTTCGTTGACGGTTCGGGTGACTGAGGATCACAAGGTCGTGGACAAGGGTCCATACAAGTTCATCCGACATCCCTCGTATACGGGCGTTCTCATCACTTTCATCGGTTTGGGATTAGCTGTACAATCGGCAGGCGCGCTCCTGGTTCTGCTCGTCGTCTTTTCCTTGTCCTTCGGCTATAGGATGCGAGTTGAAGAACGGACCCTGTTGTCTGAACTTGGTCCTGATTACTCTAGCTACATGAAGAGAACAAAGCGACTCTTGCCCTTCATCATTTAGGATACTGTCGCAGAACACTCTGAGTCATTAAGCAGAGAGATTAGAGTATTTTTTTGGGGGACGTACTCTTGGGAAGGACAATTCCGTCATGGCGAATGGTCGTGAATGATGAGCTCGCAAGGTTCTCAGGTTTCAAAGATTTTCTGAGAGTCGAGGACAAGGAGATATTCGAAGATCTAATTCGTCATTGCAAACACTACGCACCCTACGCTAGCACTATGGCCTCTGTAGTGAAGGAAGTTCCCTTGATGTTCTCGATGCTGTTCGGCCAGCAAAAAATGATATGGGAGCTCGAAAAGCGACTGGCAAGGCTAGAGTCAGGTCTCAAATTACCTGAAGAGCAGGAATCCCAACTGGGCGACGTTGGATTGCTTCAGCCGAACCCACGTTAGGAACAGTGCAGCAACGGGCCTTTTATCGGCGTCCTAAACTTTCTCCAACTGGCGATTGACTCGTTAGTGAGTAGGTTAGACAAACTCGAACAAGAAGTGTTCAATCACATCTTCACGCTAAGTCCTCGACAAGCCGTTATGCTGGGTCTTCACGATTACGATGGGCTACTGCCAGATGTCTCGGCGGCTTCAGTTGACGAGTGGACAGCGAAGACAATGGCTCTGCTAGATCGGGTAAGGAACGAGAGTCATGGATTCGACAGGGATGGACGAATCGATGCACTGTGTCTAGAGACTCTGATGGAAAGGACGCTGTTCGATATCAAGGATCTTCGCGTATACGCTACGAGGCCGACAATGTACGCACTCCAGCTGAACGTGACCCCTTATGTATCCAGAGACTATGCACCTCTTGATTCCAGGATCGGAGCAGTCAACCGCCACCTGGAGAGAGTTCCGAGGTTCTTGGATCAAGCTTCGCGAAATCTGGACAAGACTTTGGCCGCACCCATCGTGAACGTGGCGGTTCGTCAGATTCAGGGTGTTCTCAAGGATCTCGACGGAAACTCGGCGGCAGAGGCAGCAAAAGCCTCTGGGCCAACTCGAGATGAATTTGTCAGAGCCAAAGGCGAGGCTCTGACTGCAATGGTCTCGTTCATTGACTCTCTCCAAGAAGAGCATTCGCTATCAATGGATTTCGCGCTTGGACGAGAGAGATTCCAGAAATTGCTTTGGGTGAACGACAGAATCAACAAGCCAGTCGAGGAAGTCCTAGCGATGGGACTGCAAGATCTAGAATCAAATCTGAAAGCGTTGCGAGAGCTAGCTGAAAGGATCAGCCCCGGCAAGACTGTGAACAAGGTAATCTATGATGTTCAGGTCGATCATCCTAGTTCGAGTCGATTGATCGACGAGACCGCTGATGGATTACGGGACTTGGAGGCCTGGCTTCGAGAGCACAATTTGGTTTCTATTCCTGCCGGTACAAGAGTGCGAGTTGTTCCCACCCCGTTACACATGCGAGCAACAACAACCGCCGCAATGTCATCACCTGGACAATTTGAGAAACAGGATGTTGAAGGATTATACTACGTGACCCCTCCAGACGAGTCTTGGGATGCGAAAACCCAGGAAGAATGGCTTCGCCACCTGAATTATGTAACGCTGAAGGACATTTCAATTCATGAGGTGTTTCCAGGCCACTACACGCACAGAGTGTTCACCAAGACTTTTGGAAAGTCTATGACGAGAAAGGCATACGGAAACTATGCGTTCGCCGAGGGCTGGGCCCACTATTGCGAGGAAATGATGCTCGATGAGGGATTCGGTGATGATCGATTGAGACTCATCCAGCTAAAGGAGGCTTTGCTGAGAGACTGCCGTTTCATAGTCTCCTTTTGGATGCACACACAAGCGTTAGGCGTAAACGAAGCGCGTCAATTCATAATGGAGAATGCGTACATGGAAACACTGCCTGCTGAGCGCGAAGCACTCCGGGGCACCTTCGACCATTCCTACTACGGGTACACTCTAGGAAAGTTGTTCATCAAGCGCGCAAGAGAGAGTTTCTTCAAGGACCATTCATCCGCGTCGCTTCGAGAGTTCCACAACCAATTGCTAGCCTTGGGAGGTGCACCTGTCGGTATGCTTCATGAGCTCATCAACTAGCCTCAAGAGACAGCCAGGCACCAAGGACTCCAAGCGTAGAATACGAGAAGGGAACGTGTTCACCCAGGGTTCCGGTGTCAGTTTCTTAATGTGCCGGAAGCCTTTGAATAATCAAGGGACTTTCCATTGGAGAACAGAGTCGATTCTGGTCTCGAGATCAGACGTATCCTACTTCTGACCCGTCTCAAAGATACTCCAAAGGGAATGACCCTCCCCCAGCTTGTGAAAGACTGCGGCAAGGTCTCCGGTTGGAATGTCTCAGGCAAGACCACATGGGAAGTCGTACAACATGTTCTCCAAACATTGCTCGATGACAAGCTCGTCGCCCTCGGCACCAGATTCATCGCAACACTCCACGGCCGAGATTACTTGGCAGATCCAATGCGGTGGCGCATAGACGCGAAGACGACGGAAGAACTCGCCGACAATATGTTCTGGAAAGAGATCTACGATGTTTTCGACAAAGCATACCACCGGCTAAGGCCGAGGACTCAAGCCCCGTCTCTCAGCGAAGAGTGAAGGGTATTGACGAGAATAGCTGTAAGGTGAGCACTATGGCACCGAAACCAACGAAGACACAAGTCATTTGATCGTTACGTATTACTCGCCATCCCAAGAAACCTGCCACAGCAAGCATCAGCCCAACCCATACTACCAGTTGAATAATGAATCCAAACAGTGACACCCCGGACCTAAGCCAATTAGGAACAACCCCCCGCCGTAACCTCGTATATCGCGAGAACGATTACTCCAAGAATCGCACCAACCAGCAGTCCACCAAATCGTCCGCTTGAAGTCAATGCAGTTCGCTCTTACGTCCGACGAGACTCGGTTCTTTTACCAACTGTGACTAAACTAGCTATCGAGCAACCAAGCTAGACAACCTCGTTGGTCGCTAAAGATGAAAAATGATGCTATTTCGGGTCTAGTTGTCGGGTTCGTCCAGCTCTGCTTCTTCCTTCTCCTCTTCAAGCATAGCGAATACATCATCGACTATCTCAAAGAGCAATCGTGTTTCCTCATAGTCATCGGGAAGCACAGGAGGACTCATCTCGATTCCCCCATCCTGATTCTTCGCAAATCTTGTCTTGAGAGTTGACTCTGCAAGCTTCTTGTTAGCTCTCTCCCACCAAGAGTCAGTGTTCGTCATGATCTTTGACAACTTCTGTTTTCACTAACGAGCGTCGCCTAATGACGCCAAGAAAAAGGTTTGGCGATGTCTTAGCTCGTCCTACTCGGGGAAGGGCTTTCGGCTATGATCTCGTGCACTTCGAGTTTGCTAGGAGCTGTGAAGGCCTCTTTTGGCGGAGTGTTTGCGTGTGCGTCCATGAATGCTTGGCTCTCAGTCCAGCGTTCGAAATCCTCTCTGGTCTGCCAGTATGTCATTACGACATAGTGGTCTCCTTTCATGGGTCGCAATACCTCTGTTCTAATGAAGCCAGGAGATTGAGCGATTGACCATTTTCTCTCCTTCCATCTGCGTTCGAAATCTTGCTCCCAGCCTTTTGCAACTGAGATTCTATTCGATACCACAAGGACCATGGATGAGCGAAGCGACCGGTACTATTTAGCCGTCGACGCATTAGTCTTCTTTTCAAAACGCCGGTAGTAGAGATTTCCGGTTCGTCTAACGAAGAAGGTCGAAGCCCACATTAGGTATCTAAGACTGGTCCCCTCGACGGCTGTCCAGAATATAGGCAGGATTGATAGGAAAAATACTCCAGAGCCAATTATCGCAAGATTGCGTTGCACCCGGTACTTCCTCAACAGGTCAGTAGCCACGAGATTCTTCTCTTCAATCGTGAGGATGTGAGCGAACATAGCAAGGATGGACCAAATCGCGCCCAGGGCAACTGCGTAGGTGGCCGATGCAACTTCCTGAGATAGGGCTGGTGCGTTTGACGAGTTCACACCGAAGGAAAGCTGGTTAAACAAGTAAGGCTCGATAGCTACCAGAAACAGCATTACTGTGTTGAGCGCACGCGTCCTTCCGGTTTCAACAGGAAGAACCGACATGATCTCCGTATACCGAAACCAGACGAAGATGAGAATGAGAAAGCTGAACCCGAAAATAGCGATACTCCCGAAAAGTGCTTCCGGTGTTGCTGGAGTCTTCTGGATCAGACTTAGAGCTCCAATGGAAAGGGCGAGCCCAAAGATCAGGTCAGAGAGAGATTGAATTCTAGGCCGAGGACGCTGGCTTTGTTCCTCGGGTTTCCGAATAGTATCAGTCACGTGTCGCTGGGCTCCGTTTTGGTCGACTCGTTAGCGAAACAAACGTCTAAAGCTTCTTCGATCTCACGTCCGCAATTCTCGGCAGAGTTTCTCAGATTTCCGATGAGGCTGGAGGACGAACAGCCATTTGCGACTCGATTAGTCCCTCAAGCTTGGTGCTCCATTGAGAAATGTATGTTCTCTCAAGTCTCTTCACCATCCCTTTTTCCACGTTTCTTT
>CAYRXJ010000001.1:5076-36545 GCA_964428235.1 uncultured Candidatus Bathyarchaeia archaeon
AGTTAAACCGTGAAACTGAGCAATATGCCATTCAAGAACTCAGCGCCTTCTTAGCACCAGATAGTTCACCCAGTGGTGTTTCGAACAGATAGGCTCTTTATTTTCTAATACATGCCTTACTGAATCGCAATGAGTAGAGAGATATCTGAGCGAGAGACTGGCTATAGCTCCCATAAAGTACCCTCGACGCTCGAGACCTCAGCCGTCGTGCTGGAAATATCATCACCCGAAGATCGATCAACCTTTCCGATCGAATCCCTTCGGCCGAGATGAGTGACCCCAACAATTCTCGAACCTCGCGAGTTCCGATTAGACTCAAAATGAACCCGGCGTACGCTCGATAGAATATCTTCACATACACTGGAAATTTTGCCAAAACATAGTCCGGCGGGGACGCGAGCCGCGCCCTAACCCTGATTCCTGAAGAAACACTCATCCGGTTAATAGCGCCACTCTCTAACAGATTAATGTTGAAGTCATAGTTGAAAGGCCCAGAGAACAAGTTGCAAACAACTGTGGAGCCATTCGCCAAGCTGAACAATGATCTGAGCATTCCGCGGCTGGGCCTTGGTGTTTACCAATCAGCACCCGGCCAAGCTAACCGACGGGCAGTCGAGTATGCCCTAAAAATCGGATATCGACACGTTGACACTGCCCGGATCTATGGAAATGAAGCAGACGTCGGTAGAGCGCTCCGCGAGAGTGGTGTTAACCGCGACGATGTTTTCATAACTACAAAGCTCTGGAACAGTGACCACGGATACGAAAACGCGATCAGGGCATGTGAACAAAGTCTCAAACGGCTCGGATTGAAGAGTGTCGACCTTTACCTAATCCACTGGCCAGTCCAAGTTGTCAGAAACGAGAGCTGGAGAGGACTAGTAAAGTTGCTAAGAGACGGAAAATGCCGCTCTATCGGAGTCAGCAACTATACCATCCCACATCTAACCGAGCTACTTGAGAAGACGGATGTCGTTCCAATGGTTAACCAAGTCGAGTTTAGTCCGTTTCTCTACCAGAAGGAACTGCTAGCTTATTGCGAGACGAAAAAGATTCAGCTCGAAGCATACAGCCCGCTTACTCAAGGGGAAAAGCTCAACGACCCGGCAATCCGGAAGATAGCTGGAAAACACAACAAGACACCAGCACAGGTCCTAATTCGCTGGGGACTGCAGCACGATCTGGTAACAATTCCGAAGTCGGTCCGGGAAGAGAGAATCAGAGAGAACAGCGAGGTATTCGATTTCTCCTTGACAGACGACGACATGCGAGTTCTTGATTCACCGAACGAGAATTTCCGTAATTCGTGGGACCCGACCACGGTAGCCTAGGGGGTTCTCCTAGAACAAGGTCGGAGAAGAGAGGTGTTCTAGAAGGCGTTGCCACAAGAGCCGCAGAACTTGGTCCCAGCGTTACTGCGTGCACCGCACTTGCTACAAACAATTCCTTGCATCTGGGCTGGTTGCTGCGGGACCATTCCTCCCATCTGCATTGCAGGCACCATTCCTGCATATCCTGTCGAGAAGGGTGCCTGGAACCGGGATATGTTCGATCTTATGATCCCGTACGCCTTCTCAGCGTCACTGTTCGGGAGATCGGCGAGATTCAATGGGTCGCCTCCAAACCTCAAGGTGATCTTGACCGTGGATCTTAGTATTCCCTTGTCGAGAATCGCATTCGCGACATCTGTATAGTTGAAATCGGTAAAATCCTTTTTCAAACCTAGACTGTGAGGATGTCGCAGAATGATTCTTTGCGTTGTGAGGACGACTGAGTCGATGTTGATCTTTGGGTGATAGATCTTCTGCTGGATGAAGAGCTCGACTTGCTCTCCGGGACCAAGAACCCTTTCGATGTCTGGAGGAACGTTCCCCAATTCTGCTGCCTTCAGAACTCGTTCAAGTGATCGCTAATATCTATGTTTCAGTACCCGACTT
Source organism: uncultured Candidatus Bathyarchaeia archaeon (assembly GCA_964428235.1). Taxonomy (GTDB): domain Archaea; phylum Thermoproteota; class Bathyarchaeia; order 40CM-2-53-6; family 40CM-2-53-6; genus 40CM-2-53-6. Next base: position 7,014 of record CAYRXJ010000001.1, read on the forward strand.
GACAGATTTGAGGATTAGACTCCAGAATCAAGTCAACAGACTGGCGGTCGCTTTGGTAAGTTTTCGGATCTCTTCTTCCAGGGGGTCCAGTTCTTGCTTCTTGTATTGGAAGGGAACGCCAACGACCATGCAGAACCATTCGGCCATTTCTTTTGAATCGGGAAAAACGAAGACTGTTCCGTCCATGGTCGTTACGGTCCATCCGTTCTCCACCTGATCGATCTTGTAGGAGAGCTTGATGCTTCTAATGGTCGAGAATTTGTCCATGTCAAGCACCTAGGGAACTGCGGTCGAGCCTGACCTCTAGGGAGGTTGGGCGTGTCGCCTCATAAAGAGGCTTCCTCACGAGCAATATGAGAGTGGTGTTCCCGTACCCCATCTGATTCAAGTGATCTTTGGGGTTAGACCGATGGGACCCGTCTCAGAGGGCTATTTTCTCCACGCTGAAAGGGTGGACTCTTCCTTCAATCCAGAGACCTGCATAGTTCTGGTTGCGTGGAATCCATTCGAGGCGCACATTGCCAAGCTCTTTGATCAGGTGCTTAGCTCTCTGGTTGAGAGATATCAGCTTCGGCTCATTGACCCTCCACTCCCCGTTCGTTTGATTGACAATCAGCTTAGAATCTGAACGGATGAGACTAATTTTTCCCGGACCAGATAACTCGTCTTGTCTGTCATTGGTGGACTTTGCGATCAGCGAGAGTGCTCCGAGCAAGGCTTCATACTCGGCCTCGTTGTTCGTCTTGTCCCCGATCAATTCTGAGTAGACCCTGATCTTGCTCGGGTCAATGAAGTCCGATGATTCAGAATATGCTATAGCGATTCTCGCGCTGCGAGCTTTGGTCTTCTGTTCGTTTCCAAGACTTCCTCCATCGATGTAGTAGACGGGCAATTTGAGGTCACATTGAAACTGGGATTTAGGCCGGAAATGTCCAGCCAAACATCCGCATAATGAACGGCGTAATGTCCGCCTCAATCAGTCCCGCGAAAAGAAACAAAGGCGAAAGGCCAACTGCAACGTAGACCGCAAGGCGCAAGGTTCTCCAGGGAAATTCGTCGCTCTCCGGGCCCCGACGTAGTCTTGCTCTCAGCGCCGCGTATCCGAGCTTCATTCCCACCGAACCGGAAATAAGTAGCGAGGGGATCTCGATTATCCCGTGTGGTAAGATAGCCGCATAGAACATGGTCATGCTCGGCGAGAGTTGTGGACCGGCAAGGACTCCCAGAATGAATCCGTTGAATAATATTCCTGTAAATGCTGGTGCGCCAAATCCAATGCCAGACGTCGCTGTCGCAATGGATACCAGCCAATTGTTCAGAAATATGTCGAGCCCGAGAACAGGGACCGCTCCGGTGAACTGTCGAAAGTCCGGATTGCCATGGCCCGGTTGATATCCCTGCCCGAGAAAGTAACTGGCTACCCCGCTGATAGATACGTGATATCCGAGATAGATCCCAATCGAGATCGCGGCGATCGAGAGAGCATGAAACGGGTAGTTTCTCGGCCCCACAACATACCAGAACATCTCTTTGAGTCCTGCCCGGATCTTTGCCCAAGTTGCACGTGGTAAGCGCGTGAAAACGTCGTACCAAACGTGTTGTGAGACCTGAAACGGCATCTCAGCAACAGCTGGTCCTGACTGATAGTAGATTGCCGTCTTCGTTAGATGCAACACTGGGGTCAAAGCGATCCCTAGTGCGACAGCCATGAACGCCGCGAACATGGTAACGCCAAGCGGCTTTGCAAGAGTCGCGAGAAGAAGGAGAAGGGCTTGAAACAGGATTCTCACGACAGCATATGTCAGAGTGAGCCCAAGATTGTGACTTGCAACTCGAAAGCTCTGCCTAATTGCAGTTAACCCTGATGCGCCATCGACAACAACTGCCGCATAGGCGTATGTCGTAAAGATCGACATTATCAACGATGCTGCAAGAAGTGGCTGTAGAATACTGAGGCCAGTAACAAGCCCGATCAATCCGGCAGTACTAGTTATAGCGGTTGCTGAAGCGAGGATGATCAGCAAGCCAATTGCGGCTGGACCCCAAGTGATCAAATTCGAGAGAAACAAAGTCCAAGCCATCTGCCTCCATCGCTTGGAGCCATGGGAAACAACCGATGATATAGAGGCACTATCGTTATTCCAGGCCTCAAAGTAGGTTCCATATTCAGACGAGTAGATCCAGCCGCCTCCGAAGATCACGACAAGGACTCCAGCAGCGACTACTCCTGCAGTCAATAGTATGTTGGTGAACCAAAATGCAGGACTCAGCAGGATAATTGTGATTCCTCCAGATAGGAGTACGGCTACTAGTCTCGCCAGTTCGGAGTTTCCAGGGTCATTTGTTATCAATACGATAATCGAGGTGGTGACTATCGATTGAAGGATCAGTGAAAGCGCCGATTGTAGCATCGAGGGAACGATAATTGCCGGGTGATTTCTCCAGGTCCAGTAAGCCCGTTCGAGAATCTTGTCGAAGAAGACCCTTTTTACACCCAATATCGCGTTCGTGAACATTTAGGCAATTCCACCTTGGACGGTTGAATACTCAGGGAAGAGCCGCGCAATTTCTGGTTCAAGTTTAGAATGGTAATAGAAGTGCTGGGTAGGACCTTTCACCGAAAGGTCGATCCAGAACAGTGAGAACGCACCTATAGTCAGGTAGACCAGGACGAGGGCACCAGTAAGCCCAAGAATGATCCCAGAAAGCAGCTCTAGAACCGAGATCGCTAACATCGATACGCCCAATATGTCTCTAGGATTGATCCCCATTTTGGTTGTCAAGGGTATGCTCCTTCCTCTGTTTCTGAGTGTTCTGTCGACATCCTCTAGAACGAGGCTTTCCATTCGATCGTGTCTTGCAAGGTCCCGCGAAAGCCGCCATTGAGAAACTGCGAGAAAAAACCAGCCGACAAATGGGATTATTGAAAGTAGAGCCCACAGAATTGCACCTCGGTCTTTCTCACTCGCTGCTAAATTGCGGAAACCTACTTCCGTCGTATTCAAGAGCAGAAGCGATTGTTGATCCGAATCACCGACTTCTTTTCGCAATGTATCAATTGCGGCCCAGAGCATGGATCTGCTTCTGGTAGAATGCTCGTTCATTCTATTGAGCAGCTTGAAGACAAGATAGGCGGTTCCGGAGGAGAGACCTAGCCCGGCGATTGCGAGTCCGCTAAATAACACCGTTAGATCAACAATGACTCCCGCTTCGGAAGACCAAAGTGCGATCGCCACAACAGCCCACAAGAGATAGTTTCCAAGAGAAAGTAGCAGCCATTTGATTGGGATCTCAACGTCGGTTCTAGCTCTCATCTGAAGTAGAGTAGCAATGCTAGCAACCGGGCCGCGAAGCTGCGAAGACGACATGTGTAATCGTAAGATGGAACAGTATTAGCTCGGCGGCGGAGCGGGCAGTGGTGGGGGAATGGGTGCGGAGGCCATCGTTCCTGAAAGCTGGGCCATGATCGTGTCTTCCATAAGCATTTGTTGTCTGAAGTGGTTGTTCGGATCCGTGACCAGTACGTAGACCCAGTAGACCCCGAAGATACTTCCGGTAATTAGTGTCAGGACGAAGTAGAGAGCGAAGCTCCGTTCAGGTATTGGTGGATTGCGGTATGGGAAATTAATGGGAACACCTAGGGCATTGAAGGTCCTTAGCATGTCGTTGATGAACAGGTCCTCTCTTCTCTCATGTTTGAAGAAGTCTCTCATGAGAAAGTAGGCGACATAAATCCAAAGCAACGGTGCCATCAGTCCGGCTAACGAAAAGAGAGTAGCATTCTTCTCGATCTCGTCCAGCCGTCCCTCTCGAACGCTTCTCTCCATATTATTGAGAAGAACAGAGACATCGACCCCTTTCTTTGATGCTAGCTCCCTCGCGATGCTGACCAAATCCTCCTGAAGAAGGATCTGGCGGTTGAAGTGGGCGTTCCGTCGCTTGACGAGCTTGAAGATCAAGAACGCGACAAGGATCAGCACGACAAAATAGGCCAGATAATAGAAGGCGATCGCACCGAAAAATCCGCTTAGTACGGCGGTAGCAGTAGCGTTTGAAGGTGTTCCAGCGGTCATCGTTGATAGCGAGTTGAAGAAAAATGCGACAAAGAGAACAGTTGCAATTACTCCCACTATTATCGGCACGAGTGGAACCACTGCCCATGCACCAGACATTTGCTGGTCGCTTTCGAGCCGTGTCCTGAGATCGCGCCTGAGATTCTCCAGTGGGATACTCATTGTTCGCTGCCCTGATTTCAAACGGTTCGATTTTTCTATTTAAGACAATTGAGAAAACTTGGGAGTCAATCTTGGTCAGGCTTTAAATGACCGGGGTCTTCGGGTCTGGTTTTGTGCGGCCGTGGTCTAGCCTGGTCTATGATATCAGCCTGCCATTGCAGTGCTCTGCAGAACGCTGACGACCCGGGAAACCGCCTAGACAGCGGTTCGGGAATTCAAATCCCGGCGGCCGCACCAGAAACCCACTCTGCCTAAAGTCCCATGCTGTTAATTACGTTACCAGAGTTTCCATCGACGACCAGTACGATTTTGTTCCCTTTGTGATCATACCTCACGAACCATATGGGAACGTGAAGAAGTTCCGCATCCGAAACATCCTCCTGCGACGATATCTGCTGGATCATGTGATATTTCGCGTGAGCCTTCTGCGACTGCAGCTGATCGACAAGAGTCTTCGCCTGGTATTTTGCAGCATCCTCGCTAATATCCCCGTTGAGAGTCTTGATACCCTTTGGGAATTGTGAGATATCGAACAATGTTCGTTGTTCAAGAGCAAACTGATAATCGTGGGGCTGATAGACCGTAAGGGCCTTCAACGCAATTATCGGAAAGTTGTAGTTCTCGTTCATCTGCACCGCTTTCCTGTCTCCACCTCCCGTGCCGCGATTCATCATTGACCCCAGCATTGCACCCTCCAACAAGGGGGCACCGCCAAAGCCTCCCCGACGACCCCCGCCCATCCCGCCAGCAAGTACTCCAAAGAGCGCGGCGGTTGTCGCGACCGTAGCGCCTTCCGCAACCATATCGGTTGCGACAATCGAGGTTCGAGCAGAGACTCCTACAAGCCAGTAAGGGACAAGCGAGAGAGTCATTTCTTCGAGACTAGAGCTTTCCTGCAGATGCCGGTTCAACAATCCCTTGTCCATCATCGTTCTTACTCGAGTAGTGATCTCTTCAGTGCTTGGAATCCTCAACGGGAGCATCGTCTGTTTGTCGATGTTTGCCCAGCCAGCATTCCCAAGAGTAATGCTACTACCGCAATATTCGCAAGTGATTATCATCTCACCGAACTTTGGCGCGATCGGCGCGCCACAACTCGGACACTTCAAGGAAGTCGCGCCTGATGGCGCTATCACCGGAGAGGTCGTTGTTGATTCACCACCCGACTGGGTTTGGCTGGAAGATTGAACTTGAGCGAGTTTTGCTCCGCACTTGGAACAGAACGCTGAGTCGTCCGGAAGTTGAACTCCGCATTTTGAACAATACAAAGCGTATGCCAGCCAGTCGAGATGTTCAGAGTGATTTGAACTTGGTCTTGGTCGATAGTCTCTTGGGCTCAATCCTATAACCCTCGACGCTGTTTTCTAGGATAGTTTGCCAAACCCGTTAGTGCTGCATCACACCGGAATGGGAGCGCACCTGCAAGACGGAGCAATCCCGTCAAGATATACGGACGTCCCAGATGAGTACCAAGCCGTTCAAACTCGTGCCGGGTTGATCGATGTCTCTCATCTGGGGCTACTGCAAATAACGGGAAAGGACAAGCTCTCCTTCCTGAACGCTCTTCTTCCCAGCGAATTGTCCAAGCTCAAAGATGGATCGGGCATCCATTCGGCGTTGTTGAACACTAAAGCTCGCGTCCTCGCGGATCTCTTCATCTACGCTCGAGGAGACGACCTGGTCGTCGACACATGCGACGTCGCCGGATTCAAAGTCAAAGACATCCTCGACCGGTTCATAATCACCGAAGACGTCAAGATCAGTGATATCGCTCCACAATTCGTCCACCTAACACTACAGGGACCGGAATCTGTAAGGATTATGAGGGAATTACTCGGAACGGAGCTCGGTGATTTGAAGAGCTTGGAAAGTCGGATGACCGGTCCAACGCTGGTCATTAGTCGCGACAGAACAGGTCAGTCAGGTTACGACATAATACTTCCTAACGATGAGGCTGAAGCCGTGTGGCAGGGATTTCTCCTTAAGGGAATAACTCCCGTCGGCACCGACGCCCTGGAAGTCCTCAGGCTCGAGGCCGGATACCCTCGATACGGGATCGACGTGGACGAGAACACGATCATTCTCGAAGCAGGATTCAAGGACACGATCAGCTTCAGCAAAGGGTGCTACTTAGGACAGGAAGTGGTCGCGCGCGCCACTCACATAGGCCGCGTGAACAAGAACCTCGTGCAGTTCCAAACAGAGTCGGAGCGTGTGCCTGCTCCAAAATCAGTCTTTGACGCAAACGGTAAGGACGCTGGCTATGTCACGAGTGCCGCGTTTTCTCCAGGACTCAAAGCAGTTGTTGGTCTAGGATACGCCCTACGAGACTTTGCCAAGCAAGGAACCAAATTCCTAGTCGAGACAGAGCTCGGTCCACTATCCACAACGATAACGAAAGTGCTCTAGTTCTTGCCAACTGCGTTCTTGAAGCAAGGCAAGTGCCAGACCTCAAGCTGGGTAGTCGCGGTCCTCTTGAAAACGACCGACTGGGTTTCGAACGAGATATTCTTCCGACAACCCACGCAGAAATTACCTGCTATGTTTGACGTGTTCGAGAACGTCAATCTCATGTTCTCTGACTCCTGACCGAGTTTCTGCAGCTTACTGTCGATGTAAGCTCTGAAAGAAGTGACATCCTTGTTGTTTGGGTTAACCTGGAGAATCTCGTTGATCGCCTCATCTGCATCTCCCAGTACCTTGACGATTTCCTGAAATCGTCCCAGCATCTGGCTAGTCAACGCTCCGTCAACCATCAAAGAACCGTCGCTCATTGATTGAATCGGTTGCGGGAGGGCGCCTATCTCATCACTGATCGTGTCGGCGATCTTATAGCAAAAATATGACCTCAGAAAGAGGAGTCCTTCTGACGCTGGGTGAGCGTTCAAGCCATCGTTAACAAGCTCCAGAGCGCCTGTGAAGTTGGCGCCTTCGGCCTCCTTCATTGCTGGCTCGACGAAGTGCTTAGTCTCTTCAGGGGTGCACTTGAGCGGAACATTGAATGCCCCAGCAGACGCTACCAAGGACGAACGAGACCTAACAACGAGTGGAGCGAAAAAATAGCTTCCGTGCCCCGTAGAAAGGGGCCAAAGTACTACAACTCCGCGTGGACTCTCCACCAAGAATCCGTGAAGACTCCCGAGACAGTTTCTTACTTGGAAGAATCTCTCAGTTTCTCTTCGATCGTCTTCAGCTCGCCGTGCTCCTTAATCCTAATCTTCACGTCCATGCTGAACGCGAGCCCTCCCCGACGGAGAAAAGAATACAATTCTTCACCGGAAATAGGTCCTCTGAGCCTGCCCTGGCCAACTAGGTTGGCGATGCTCGCTTCCAGTCGCTCGATTTCCGCAGGATAATATCGTCGCGCGGTCTCCATGACCTCGATGCCTCGATCGACAAGAATCTTCCGAACAACATCGCGAGGGGACTCGGCGGGTTTTGGTGGAGAGGTCTCAGCTTGTTTGTTCTGAGACTGGAGCAGTTTCCGCCGAAGTTCTAGCGCCCGCTTCTGACGTTGCAGTTCTAATTCAGAAGACATCCTTCAGGACTCCGATCAGGATAGAAAATCTCTGGCTGGTCTACATAAGCCTAGTTTCTAGACGACATCGATTTTCGCACAATCGCTTTCTCGCAATCGTACACCGCTCTAGCCACAACCGTCCACGCCTCTAAACTATGCTGGTCAATGCTGTAGGACTCGTTCGCGGCAGAGATCGACTTTGCGGAGAAGTGTCCGGTAGGGAATCCTCCAATCACTAGCGCTGCATCCTGTTTCCCGACAAGTCTCAATGCAACTTCTTCCAATGGCATCAAGTCAGCCTTTGTCGTCAGGGCAATCGTGAAACGGGATTTCTCAGCAACAAGCTCCTGAACACTTCCACGCCGTATCGATAACAGCGGCGGGCCACTAAGTGGAACGTTTCTCTCTGTATAGAGTTGCTCTAGCAAGGAAGTGAACCGGTCTGTGTTTCTTGGAAGTCTTGTTCTTGGATCAATTGTGATAATCCTGTTTTCTCTTGTGTGAATGTAGCATCGCAACTCACCAGAATGATTGAGCGGTGAACCGAGGGCAAGCAGTAGCGACAAGTGGGCTATGTCGGGGCGTCCTCTCCCGGCTCCTCGATCACGCAAATTGAGAATCGCAGAATGATGGTATGTCTGATCCAGGATTAGTTCGCCGGGCTTTTTTCCCTTCTTCTCAGCCAGCTTGACAACTGACGGGTGATGGACAATTTCTTCTGGCACGAGCTCTATCGAGGAATCGGCCAGAATCAGCGAGAGGACCAAGGAAGACCAATAACCAGCCTTATTCGGTGAGTGTTATGAATTTCATGCGAGCACGGCCCGCCCGACAGAACCATGGAAAGCTGCGATCCGAAGTAGCCCAGATCGCGCGGGAACGAATTGGCATCCTTCTCGTTCAGGCCAAAGAGAAACTTTCCCAAAGCCCAGAATTGTCAAGAAGGTATGTCGAGCTCGCCCGGAAGACCTCCATGAGAACGAAAGTGAGGATCCCCAAGGAGAGCAAGCATTACCTGTGCAAGAACTGTGGTCTTCCAATGGTTCTAGGAACAAACGCGCGGCTTCGACTGCGTCCTGGCAATCAGAGAATAATTATCTCATGTCTTAGCTGCGGCGCTATCCGTCGATACCCCTACGACAAGGCGCGATAACAGACGCGTTTTCAATGAAGCCTTATATTACGCAATAGCCGGCTTCCCGGCGAAAAATCAGAACGAACTAGAGCTAGGTACAATTTGCCAACTGCATTTGAAGTCCCTGCAGAGGAACTCATCAACAAGCTAGCCAAGCACTTGAAAGAGAGCGTCAGCGACATTAGTCCTCCACCTTGGACCGAGTTTGCGAAGACCGGTGCTCACAAGGAGCGGCCTCCGCAGAATCCTGACTGGTGGTACTACCGGTGCGCCTCGCTCCTCAGAAAAATGTACGTGAGAGGCCCGGTAGGAGTCTCAAGACTCCGGGTTCAGTATGGTGGACATGTGACCCATGGCAATAGTCCCGCTCATCACGTCCCTGCTGGGGGCTCCGCGATTAGAGAGCCTCTGCAACAGCTTCAGAAGGCAGAGCTTGTAGCGATTGACGGTAAGAAAGGTCGTAAACTCACGAAAGAGGGAATCGCACTTCTTAATCGTACGGCTACCGAGGTTGTGAAGGACTTGAAGGCGCGGCCTCGCGAGGCCCCAAACTAAATGTCGAATGGAGACTACTCAGACGAAGAGCTTGAAGCGTTACGGCGACGAAGAATGGCCGAGATGCAGCGTGCAGCCTACGACGAGCAGCGGAGATCACAGACTCAACAACAAGTTGAGCGGCAAAAGCAGTCTATCATTCGTCAAATTCTCACACCTGAAGCACGGCAACGGCTTGCGAACATCCGGATGGTCAAGCCAGAGTTCGCTGAGGAGCTAGAAATGCAGCTCATTCAACTCGCTCAGTCTGGACGCCTGCAAAACCAGATTACGGATGAACAACTGAAACGAACACTAGTCCAATTGCAATCGCAGAAGAAGGAGATCAAGATCAGGCGAGCATAATATGGCGCGCCACAAACCATCCGGTAAGAAAAAACATCTAGCACACGCTCTCAAGCAGGCCCAGCCTGTGCCATCATGGGTTGTCGCCAAGACCGAAGGAAAGGTCCGCAGGACCCCGAAGGAGCGGCACTGGCGCGAGACGAAGATCAAGGTGTAACATAAACGTCCAAGAAACAGGCTCCTGACTTAGAAGAGGACAACGTCGCTTCGCTAGAGGATGCTCCGGTCAAACCGGATGAGGAAGAAGCAATTGCAAAGCAGGAAGAACCTCAGGAGCTAGAGACAGAAGAGAAAACTCCTAAGGCTCCAGCCGAGCCCGGGGCCGAGGAGGCTGCGGGGGGCGAAGAAGAGGAGGAAGAAATAGAAATCGTCGAAGAGAAGTTCTACGATCTTAACCTCCGAAAGATCTGGGCTGCTCCCAGGGAGAAACGGACCCCTCGAGCCGTCAGATACGTAAGGGCATATGCTGCCGCAAGAATGAAAACAAACGATGTCTCCTTGAGCGAGGACACAAACAGCCTCCTATGGACGCGCGGCATAAGCAAACCGCCGCGGAAGATCCGGATCCGCGTTGTCAAGGACAAGGATGGCAAGGTAATCGTTTTTCCAGGTAAGGGAAAATGAATGGCGCCTATCATTCTCTCTAAAAGACTAGGATCTTCGCTGTAATGCTCCCGTCGAGTTTTGCATGAAAGCAGGAATCACATACCTGATCCGTTCCCACAAATCTTCCGACTTGGAATGGGTCATCCAAGCCCATAGAGAAATCCCGCCCGGAGAGTTCGGCTTCGAGAAGGACTTCGGGCAAATGGTAGCGGGAATTGTCTCGGGTTTTGAGAAAAACTTCGATGAAGAGTACGAGCATTGTTGGATCGCTGAAATAGCGGGGGACCAGGTAGGATGTGTCTTCCTTGTGAAGATCTCGGACAAGGTCTCCCAGTTGCGACTCCTGCTCGTTGACCCGAAAGCCCGCGGGCTAGGCATCGGAAAACAGATGATAAACGAGTGTGTCAACTTCGCTAGAGCCGTCGGCTACGATAAGATCGTCCTCGAAACCGATAGCATAGCAGTCGTTGCGCGTCACTTGTACCACAACACTGGTTTTAGACTAGTGTGCACCGTCCCGCACACATTCTACGGTCGAGAAACACTCGATGAGAGATGGGAGCTGAAGCTCTAGAATGCCAGTCATTCTCTCTGATATTTTCGGGGACCCTAACGTAGGAATCTTTTCATTCGCCAACGACAAAATAGCAATTCTCCCTGCAGGCATATCTGAAAAGAAACTGGAGAGTTTTCACCAGACTCTCGGTGTAGAATCGTGCTCGGTTGGAGTCGCGGAGTCGAGACTTGTCGGAATCTATGTCGCCGGGAACTCCAATGCAGTCCTAGTCCCGTACATCACAACCAAAGACGAGTTGAAGCATTTACGATCAACAGGCACGAACGTGAAAGTTCTCAAGGAGAAGCGGACCGCCCTAGGAAATATCATCCTCTGCAACGACAATGGGGCAAACATCGAACCACAAATCAAACCAAACACGATAATCTCCTTCGAAAGGAATCTGAAAGTCCCCGTTCGACCATCAACGATCGGAGGCCTACACCATGTTGGTGCGCTAGCGATGGCGTCAAACAAGGGAGTTCTCGCCAACCCGATGATAACGGAGAGCGAGAGCAAGACGATTTCAACAGTCTTAGGCGTTCCGGTTTCGAAGGGAACTGTGAATTCTGGGATACCCTACCCGAAAGCGGGCCTCGTGGTAAATTCTCGTGGGGCGATAGTCGGCTCTCATACCCTTGGTTCTGAACTCCTGACATTGAGCAATGCTTTCCAAACGGACTAGGGTTAAAGTACCGCATCACGAAGGCACAACTTCTCAAAGGGCAGGGGACATCATTCTGAGCCAGGTAAGACGCTTCAAGATCACCGGTGAACTCCGCAAGGGAGGAGACAAACTACCATTCACCAAAGAGATACGGGCAGTCAAGAAAGAGGACGCGCTACAACACCTGTATTCTGATATGGGTAGCAGGCATAAGGCTCGAAAATTCGAGATAAATGTGAAACAAGTCGAAGAGCTTCCAGAGTCTGAGGCGGCTTGATGGCGAGCCCTAAGAAGCAGGCCATCGCTCCTCGAAACGTGGACGAGGAGATGCGTCAGCTTCTTGTCGAGATAAGAATGCTCGAAGGAACCGCGCGCGTCCTCTCATCGCGACTTGACATAGTGACTGGGGCGCTCTCAGAAACCCAGACTGCGAAAGCGACTCTTGAGGGAACGAAGGGGTCTGGAAAGGATGCTCACATGCTAATTCCGATCGGGTCCGGCTCGTTCGTCAAAGCCAAGCTAGAAGATCCAACGCACATCATAATTGGCGTCGGTGCAGGAGTCTGTCTAGAGAAGACCGTTGATGATTCGATAAAGGATCTTAATCTTCGAGCCTCCGAACTTGACAAAGCGAGGATCAATGTTACCCAACAGCTGAACCAGGTAATAGGCCAGACCGAAGACTATCGAGCCCACCTCGAAGATCTTGCACGGAGAAAAGGCGGTGGGCCGGTAGAGATTGTTTGACAAGCTCAGAGCACAATTCTCGAACTTCTACGATCGCGTGACGAAGACAGATCTCCACGGCAAAGACCTGGACAAAGTCCTAGGCGAATTCCAGCTCTCTCTAGTCGAGAGCGATGTCGCGGTTTCTGTCGCGGACTATGTAGCTACCGAGCTGAAGGAAAAACTGCAGGATGCCCAGTTCACCCGCTTCTCTGACCCTCGCGCCAAGGTCAAAGCGATCCTAAGCGATGTCCTACTCTCAGTTCTCGATAGGGCCGGTAGGCTGGACATCTTCGAGCTTATCGAAAAGAAACGAAGCTCGGGAGAACCTGCCATCATCGTTTTCATCGGGATCAACGGAACCGGAAAAACAACAAGCATCGCGAAGCTGGCCCACATTCTATTGAAGAAAGGACGGACTTGCATCGTGGCGGCCGGAGACACGTACCGATCTGGTTCAATAGAACAACTAGAGCAGCACACCAAGAAGATCGGCGTGCGATTGATCAAGCATCAGTACGGAGCCGATCCCGCCGCGGTCGCTTTTGACGCTGTCAATTATGCGAGAGCTCACGGAGTCAATGCCGTTCTGATTGACACTGCAGGCAGAATGCAGACAAACACCAACCTGCTAGAGGAGATGAGAAAAATCGTTCGGGTCACGAAACCAGACCTGACCATACTTGTTGTCGACGCTCTTACCGGGAACGACGCTGTTGAGCAGGGAAAAGTGTTCTCGCAGGCAGTCAAGATCGACGGTATCATTCTCTCTAAACTAGACGCGGATGTTAAGGGCGGAAACGCGATATCCCTGTCATATATCATGGGCAAACCGGTGACCCTGGTCGGGACGGGTCAAGGCTACGACGATCTAGAGTCCTTCCAACCTCAGACGATCGTAAAGAACTTGCTCGGTTAGACGAATCGAAGATGGTGTAGAGCGGCTACGCTGGGTGCGAGCTAGCCCGTAATTGGGATGTTTTCTAGATGGCGGGTTGCGTCGCTGGTGTTTCGAGCGGTATCGCGAGCTTTTGGTCGAGAGATTTCTTGAGATCATCGACTGTAGGGAAACGGCCCTGTTGGTGCTTCGAGAAGATCAGCTGGCCGTCAAGGACTACATCGAAGACTCCCTTGTCCGCCGGTTTTAGTGCAATTGTCAGCTTCCGGTTTAGTGGCATTCCATAAGTCGCTAACAACTGGTTTACCATGTCGACTGCTTTTGGCTGGTGACCACAGGGCTGGCAGTATGTTATTTCCAAATGAACCATTTTCTTGTCAGAGCCGAGGAATGCCTTGAGAGATTTAAACCGTTTTCGGACCAGCTACGGGATTCGGCGACTTATTATAACGGGAGAGATTTCGAGGCTCGAAACCATATTCAGGGAGAGTAGCTAGAACAATTGCTTGGACTGAAAGGACGAGACATTCTCTCTCTAGTGGAACTCTCTCCCAAAGAGATTGACCTGATCCTCAAGCGTGCGGCCCTATTCGCTCGCCAGAAGAGAACCCCTCAACAGCTCAAGGGAAAAACCGTGGCCCTGATCTTCCAGAAATCTTCGACAAGAACCCGGGTCTCGTTCGAGACAGCTGTCGCTCAGCTAGGTGGGCACCCGATGTATATGAGCTGGAACGAGATGCAGCTTGGAAGAGGCGAGACAGTGTCCGACACAGCGAAAGTCTTAGATCGCTACGTCGACGGCATAATGGCCCGAGTCTATTCCCATGAGGATCTAATCACTCTAGCAGAAAACGCGGATGCTCCGGTGATCAATGGTCTATCAGACAAAGCACATCCGTGCCAGATTCTTGCAGACCTTCTCACCCTCATTCAATACAAGAAACGCCTGAAAGGTCTCAAGGTTGCGTACGTGGGCGATGGGAACAACGTGTGCAACAGCCTACTGATAGGCTGCGCCAAGACTGGAGTCAACATATCGGTCGCGAGGCCCCAAGGTTACGGCCCGGACCCAGAGGCAGTTCAGAACGCGGAGAAAGCAGCCGACACGTCCGGCTCAACTGTCGAAGTAACAGATGATCCTCAACAAGCGGTAAACGGCGCAGACGCCATCTATACCGACACGTTCGTCTCGATGGGAATGGAAAAGGAAAGAGAGACACGTCTCTCGACGTTCATCCCGAAGTACCAGATTACCAAAGCGCTGATGTCACAAGCAAACCCTGGAGCAATATTCCTGCACTGCCTTCCCGCCCATAGAGAGGACGAAGTGACCGAGGAAGTTATTGATGGCCCGCAGTCAGCGGTTTGGGACCAAGCCGAAAACAGGCTCCACACATCAAAAGCCATCCTATCGCTAATCCTCTAGACAATCAAAAGAATGGAATCCAGTTCCTCGCGCCACGTAATAGTTGCATCTCGTGCAGACCCCGCGTCGGTCAATATTGCCGCGAACCTGAAAGAACTGTTTCACTTCTCGGAGCCAAAGCAGACTGGTTTAGCTGGGGTCTACGCTAACGATAGTGTTTCACCCGTTGAAATCGAGGAGCCAGGCATATTCGTGAGACCAAACGGTGTTTCTCTTTCTGCGAGTCAGCTCATATTCGCATCGAACCACGTAAGCTCCTCAGGAACACCCGCTCGAACGGTACACGCCACAGGCAATCCTACTCGGGAGGCACTCTACGGGGGAAGTCCAGAACAACTCTCACAAGTTGACCCTCGCGCAATCAAGGAAGCTCTTCGTTCTTTGAAAAATGAAGCGCTGAAGCGTGGATTAGAGATCGAGATTACAATGGAAGCAACTCATCACGGCCCGACCGGCTTCGATATTCCTGTGATGTTCGTCGAGATTGGGAGCGGCCCGGCCCAGTGGCGCGATCCCCTCCTTGGACAAGTAGCCGCGAACGCAATCAGGGCGAGCATCAACAAACCCGCTAGAGCAGGTACAAACCGTATAGGATTCGGTGGAACTCATTACCCCGCCAAGTTCACCTTTGCAAATTTCGAAAGTGACGATGCAGTTGGTCACGTCCTCTCAAGGCGTGCTTTCGATGCGGGAATCTCCGAATCTACGTTAAGACAGGCTATTGACAAGACCCTCGGAGGCACCCCTTCCGCCCTCATTGACTGGAAGGGTCTGAACGGAAAACAACGACAAGATCTGCTCTTGGTGCTTGAGAAATGGAATATCCCGGTGGAAAGATGCTAGGGAATTTCCCATCCTATCTAGGATGGTTAAAATAGGAACTATCGGGTTCAATCGCCTCTCAAACCGCGGAGTGTCAGCGATGGGCCTCGGAAATTTCCTTCAATCGGCGAGACGCCTATTCCATGTAGCTCAGAAACCGGACTGGCAAGAAACTAAGCTCAACATCAAGATCATCCTGTTAGGAGTCGCAATAGTAGGTGGCATCGGATTCGTTCTCCGGGTCCTCTTCTGGGTCGTCGGGCTGTATCAGCTTCCCGCGAGCCAGGCGGCCTCTGGTAGCACAACAGGTCCCTAGGGGCATAACAACAAATGGCGACCCAAACTCAGAAGACATCGATTTATGCAGTTCGTACGACAAGCGGGCAAGAACGAACTGTAGTTGACATGATGGCTAGCCGTGTACAGCCCAAGAAATTGCCCATAGTGGCGATACTCGCACCGGAAGTCATCAAGGGCTACATCTTTGTCGAAGCATCAGGACCTCACTTTGTCGACGAGGCCATAGCCGGGACAAGACATGCACGCACAAGAACCAAGGGCGTCGTCTCTCTAGCAGCCATCGAACGATTCATTGTAACAAAACCGGTCATCGAAGAATTGAGCGTCGGTAACCTTGTCGAGGTTGTCGGCGGACCGTTCAGGGGTCTGAAGGCGAAGATCACTCACGTGGACAAGGTCAAACAAGAAGTCGTAATCGAGCTCCTGGAAGAAGGATTCGCCACGCTGCCGATCACTGTACACGCGGACTATGTCAAGCTCGTAAGCAGAGGAGAAGTGGAGGAAACTGGCGGACAAGAAAACAGTTGATGCAATAATCGACGGCGGCAAAGCAACGGCCGGCGTGCCGCTAGGGCCACAACTCGGCCCACTAGGCGTCAACATCCTTCAGATAGTCAACAAGATCAACGAACTGACGAAGGCCTATGCGGGAATGAAAGTTCCCGTCAAGATTCTAGTCAACGTTGAAGACAAGAGCTTCGAGGTCGAGATCGGCACACCAACAACTTCCGCGCTGATCGTAAAAGAGCTTGGAGTGGAGAAGGGGTCTGCTACTCCCAAAGCGACAAAGGTCGGGAACCTATCACCCGAACAGATTGTAAAGATCGCCCAGATGAAACGGACCGACAGCTACGCGAAGACCTTGCGGTCAGCAGTCGCCGAGGTCGCTGGAGCATGCGTGAGCATGGGCGTAACGGTCGATGCTAAGGAGCCGAAAGAATTCCTCAAGAACCTCTCCGAAGGCCAGTACGACTCTGCGCTAAAGGAGCTACAATAGGCGACCATTAACATGCCACTCTCCAAGGAGGCGATAACAAAGGCTCTAGGCGACGTGAGGAGCAAGACAGAGAAGAAAAAGTTCACCCAAGCCATAGAACTCTCAGTCAAACTCCGAGAACTAGATCTCAAGAAACCGGAGGCAAGAATCAACGAGAATCTAGAACTGCCAACAGCAGCTAACAAGGACTCCAAGATCGCGGTCATCGCTGGTGGCGATCTCGCAATAAGAGCCAAGAACGCGGGCGCGGACATTGTTATCGGCCGAGAAGACGTTGACAAGCTCGGCCGAGACAAGAAGCAAGCCAGGAAGATTGCACAGGGATACGACTTTTTCGTTGCGGAAGCACCACTCATGCCGCAGGTCGGAAAATCTCTCGGACAAATCCTTGGTCCTAGAGGAAAGATGCCGACTCCAATTCCTCCCACAGCACCGATCGACGACATCATCAAGCGACAGCGGCGCAACGTGCGATTGAAAATGAAGGATCAACCAGTAATCCAGTGCAAGGTCGGAACCGAGGACATGACCGACGACGTACTGGTTCAGAATATCCAGACTGTGATCTCGCGGCTAGAGGCAAAGTTGGAGAAGGGTCCCAAGAACATCAAGGCTATCTCGATCAAAGCCTCGATGGGGCCGCTCGTCAAGATCCCGTTAACAACGGCGGCGTCATAGAGCAATGTCAACGACACGAAAAGTAGCCGCCTGGAAGAAAGAGGCTATCGCCGAGCTCCAAGAGCTCTTGAAAGAGTACCCGGTTATTGCCGCAGCTGATCTGACAAAGGTTAGATCCTCTCAGATTCACGAGTTGCGTAAGCGTCTTCGCAATAAAGTCGCTATGGTGGTTGCCAAGAACAATCTCCTGCGAAAATCTGTAGAGCTTTCTGAAGACAATCATGGGCGAGTGGGAGAGTTCGTTAAAGACCTCGAGGGCTCAAACATTCTGCTGTTCACCGACGTCAATCCGTACTCACTGATTATGCTGCTTGACAAGAGCAAGGTTCGAGTCCCGGCGAAAGGAGGCGATATTGCGACTGGCGAGATCATGATTCCTGCTGGAAACACGGGGATTCCTCCTGGACCGGTGATTAGCGAGTTTGGAGAGATCAAGGTCCAGACCAGAATCGAAGGAGGAAGCATATGGGTCGCGAAAGACTCAATCGTCGCAGGAAAAGGCGACCTGATTACTCCAAAGATGGCATCTGTCCTCTCGAAGCTTGGACTGAAACCGATGGAAGCAGGTCTCACACTAGCAACCGCTTACGATAACGGGACGATTCTCAAGTCAGACGATCTCATCCTCGATGTCGGCTCTTACCGAAACGATGTAGTACGAGCGGTCAGCAACGCATTCAGTCTATCACTAGATGCAGGATATGCCACACCTGAAAACGCTCCTAGAATTCTTGGAAAAGGAATGAGGGAAGCAATTGCGCTCGCTGTGAGCGGCGGCTTCATGGAGACCGGGACTGTTGAACCAGTCCTGAGACAAGCTCTGCGCTACGCCAACGCACTAAATGCCAAGATCGTGGCTGCCACACCCGCAAACCCTTAAGTGCAAGATTTGATGCTCCGCTGAAATCCAATCAAAACTAAGAGAGGAATACTCGAATGAAGTATGTTTACGCTGCACTGCTGTTGCACTCGTCAGCACAGCCTGTTACTGAAGAGAACGTCAAGAAAGTTGTTGCTGCCACCGGCAGCCAAGTCGAAGACGCACAAGTCAAAGCGCTAGTAGCGGCATTATCAGAAGTCAACATCGACGAGGCCCTGAAGTCAGCCAGCGCCATGGCCGCGCCCGTAGCGGCGCCCGCAGCTCCGGCTGAGGCAAAGAAGGACGACAAGAAGCCAGCTGAAGAAGAGAAGAAGAAAGAAGAGGAAGCCCTAGCAGGACTAGGGGCGCTCTTCGGTTAGAGGAGGTTCGCGGTTATAGCTCCGCACGATCTTCTCCATCCCAGAACTATCTAGAACAACTGTCTCAGCTAAGCTTCTATATTTCCAGCAAAACCGCGGGAGTACGGTAGATGCCAGAGATTAATCCAGAAGAATTCGCCCTCCAATTCTTCAACGAAATCGGATTCACCAGACACAAATGTCCATCATGCGGATCAAACTATTGGGCTATTCCGGAACAATCAACATGTGGTGAGGTGCCTTGTGCGCCATACACCTTTCTCGGCAATCCTCCGGCTAAACGAAAGTATAGTCTTGCTGAAATGAGGATCCAGTTTCTAGACTATTTCGCCCAGCATGGACATACAAGGATCAAACCATACCCGATTGTAGCCCACTGGCGCAACGACGTGTATCTGGTTGGCGCGTCCATCTACGATTTTCAACCATACGTGACGGAGGGAAGCATGCCGCCGCCGGCCAATCCCCTGGTGATCAGCCAGCCCTGCATCCGCTTTACAGACATCGAAGCTGTTGGCGCCGCTGGTCGTCACATGTCAATTTTCGAGATGGGTGGAGCACATGCGTTCAACTATCCCGACAAAGAAATCTATTGGAAAGAAGACACAGTCAGATATCACCACGATCTCTTGTCAAACGTTCTCGGCGTCCCGTCCAGCTCGATCACTTACAAAGAGCACTTCTGGTCTGGAGGAGGAAACGCTGGCCCAGACCTCGAGGGAATTGTTGCCGGACTCGAAATATCGACACTAGTCTTCATGCAATATAGGGTCCAAGGAGAACAGCTGATCGGACTACCAATTCGGACTGTAGACACCGGGTATGGAATGGAGAGATGGGCCTGGCTGTCCCAGGGGGCGCCCAGCGGTTTCCACGCCGTCTACGGGGATCTACTATCGCAGGTTACAGGACTTGCAAAGGTCGATCTTGACGAGAACACTCTGTCCGCCCTGACGAGAAATGCCGGGGTATATGGCGCGGCGACTAGGGGTGCGAGGAACTCATACATTGATGCGACAGCACAAGAACTAGGACGAGACAAGGATGAGTTCCGATCGATAGTTCAAACCCTCGAAGCGGCTTACGCAATTACTGATCACACAAAGTCAATCACGTTCCTCCTCGCCGAGGGCGTTGTCCCTTCAAACGTTGGAGAAGGCTATCTCACACGTCTGATCATTCGACGTGCGGCACGGCTTGCTCGCCAGATGGGAATCTTGGGAGAATTGCCAGGAATTATCGAGAGCCAGATCAAACTTTGGGGAGGAGACTTCCATCTTCTCCGAGAGATGAAACGCGAAATACTAGACGGTCTGCAGATCGAGATAGGGAAATACGAGGAGACAATCGGCAAAGGATCCGAGGCAGTCCTCAGACTGTCCAAGGATCTAGCGAGCCAAGGAATCCGGAAAATCCCGACCGACCAACTTGTCCTGCTGTACGACTCGCAAGGGCTCGCGCCCGAGATCGTCAAGGAGAGCGCGGAAAAAGTCGGAGTCGAAGTCGATGTCCCCGACAACTTTCTAACACTGGTTGCTGAACGCCATTCGAAACCCACTAGCACACTTGACTCGTCGCCAGACAACGAGTGGGCCGAGAAGGTGAAGGACCTCCCAGCCACTAGGACACTGTACTACGATGACGCGTACAAGACTAGTTTCAAAGCGAAAGTTGTGGCAAACTTTCCCGACGGTGTTGTTGTCCTGGATCAGACCTGTTTCTATCCCGAGGGAGGAGGCCAGCCAGGCGATCATGGCGAGCTGAGGACCGGAGATAAGAAAGCCAGAGTCACGAACGTCCAAAAGATCGGAAACACTATCGTTCATTTTCTGGACCAGCCTCTCGACGAAGGGGCGGACTTAGTCGAGGGAGAGATTGACTGGCAGCGCCGCCAGAACCTGATGCGTCATCACACAGGTACACACGTCCTCATCGGATCAGCACGCAGGGTCCTCGGCGAGCACGTATGGCAGGCAGGAGCCGCAAAAGAAGTTGAGAACAGCAGGCTGGACATTACTCACTATCGCGAGATCACTGCGAAAGAGAGAGAAAAAATCGAACGGCTCGCGAACCAGATAATCCTCCGAGACCTGCCCGTCCAGATAGCCTGGATGGCCCGCGAAAAGGCCGAAGCGAAATACGGCTACCGGCTATACCAAGGAGGAGCAGTCCCTGGCTCGAAGATCAGAGTAGTCCGGATCCAGGGATGGGATGCCGAGGCCTGCGGGGGAACACACTGCAAGAGAACAGGCGAACTGGGAGTCTTCAAGATCGAAAAGGCCAGCAAGCTCCAAGATGGAGTGGAAAGAATCATCTTTCAAGCAGGCGAGCCCGCGCTCAAACGAATCAACCAACAAGGCGATACTCTCGCCAAAGCAAGCGAACTCCTGAAGACAACTCCTGACAAGCTTCCCGAATCAATCAAGACGCTGGTCGCCGAGAACGACTCTCTCGCAAGAGAGGTCGAAAAAGTCCATGCGAAGTCTCTCGAAACCCATGTTCACCAGCTTGCCAAGAAGGCGTCCGTTCTCGGTCCCATTCGGCTTGTGATCTCCAAGAGTTCGAAAAAGCGAGGCATCGACCCACAGGCAGTAGCAAATCGACTGAAAGAATCCGATCCAAACATGCTCGCGATAATCTTCGAAGTCTCAGAACGCGTCCAGATCGTCGCGGCAGCAGGCGAAGCAGCTGTCAAGGCAGGCGTGAATGCAGGCCAAATAGTATCGGACGCAGCAAAAGTCCTTGGCGGCGGTGGAGGCGGCAGACCATTCTTTGCGACTGGTGGAGGCTCGTCCAAAGATCGAATCGACGAGGCGTTGAAAGTTGCTGAAGAGAGGATAACTGCACAGCTGAACCTGAGTAGGCCGGAGGAGGAGGTCGCTGACGCCAGCCAAGTTTGATTGGAGATCGCTCGAGAGAAAGTGGCAGAAGAAATGGGACTGGGCGAAAGTCAACCGGACCGACCCTGATCCTCGCAAGCCGAAGTACTTCGTAACAGCAGCCTATCCCTACCCTAACTCTCCGCAACATATCGGACACGCAAGAACATACACTATCGCTGATGTCAACGCTCGATATCATCGGATGAGAGGCTACAACACCCTCTTCCCTATGGGATTCCACTACACAGGCGCTCCCTTGTTCGCGATGAGCAAACGGTTACGAGAAGGCGACCAGGAGATCGCTGAGACATTCACAAAGATCTACGGCATTCCCTCGGCGACACTGGAGAAGCTGAAAGAACCGAAATCGATGGCCTCATACTTCCGCGAGGATATCAGAAAGGGTATGCTGGAAATGGGCTTCTCCATTGACTGGCGTCGTGAATTCACAACGATCGACCCATTGTACAGCAGGTACATCGAATGGCATTTTCAAACACTCAGATCGAAAGGGTTGATCACGAGGGGAACGCACCCTGTCGCATGGTGTCCTAATGACAAGAACCCGGTTAGCGTCGTTGATACGATCGGAGACGTTGAGCCGGATATTGGCGAGTCCTATCTTGTAAAGTTCGAAAAAGATGGAATCTACTATCCAACTTCCACCCTTAGACCTGAGACATTGTTCGGCGTCACTAATCTCTGGGTCAATCCTGAGGCGAAGTACGTCCGGGCGAATGTTGACGGAGACCTCTGGGTCATCAGCAGAGAAGCAGTGGAGAAACTAGTCGAGCAGAACCACGAGGTTGCGGTCAAACTCGAAGTCGACTCCTCCGAGCTACTATGGAAGAACGTGACCAGTCCTGTTACTGGAAAAGACGTTCTGATTCTTCCCGGAGGGTTCGTCGAACCGGACAATGGCACAGGTCTCGTAATGTCCGTTCCCGGTCATGCCCCATATGACTACCAAGCTCTAAAAGATCTAAAGAAAAGGTCCGAGGGTTCAGCTCAGAGCGCTATCGTTCGAGATATCGAGCCCATCTCAATAATTCTTCTCGAAGGATTCTCAGAATTTCCAGCCGCGGATCTGATAGAGAAGTTCAAGATCACAGACCAGAACGATCCCCATCTAGAACACGCTACACAGGAGCTGTATTCGAAGGAGTTTCACGACGGCATTATGAAAGAGAACACGGGCAATTATTCAGGAATGCCCGTTGCGAAGGCTCGAGACGCCATCGTCAAGGAACTGACAAGCGAAGGTTCCATCAAGACTCTCCTCGAGCTGAGAAACGCGCCAGTCGTATGTCGTTGCGGAACCAAATGTGTTGTGCACATTCTCGAGAACCAGTGGTTCATCAACTATGGCGACCCGGAATGGAAGAAACTAGCCCACAAGTGCCTGGATCAGATGGCTATTCTACCCGAAGAATTACGAGGGGAGTTCAACTACACGATCGACTGGCTAAGAGAGCGAGCGTGCGCAAGAGCAGTTGGCCTAGGTACCAAGCTCCCATGGGACAAGGAGTGGATCATCGAGGCCCTGTCCGACTCAGTCGTCTACATGGCCTACTACCTAATCGCGAAATATCTGTCGAAGGACTGGGTGGTCTTCAAGAGGTTCGAAAATGACATTTCAAAGCTACCGGATGCGTTCTTCGACTACACGCTACTCGGAGCGGGAGAAGTAGGGCCGCTCGCTGAGCAGACGGGTATCTCAAAGAGGACATTGAATGCCATCCGGGCCGAGTTCGATTACTTCTATCCTGTCGACGTGCGCCATTCGGCACGGGACCTAGTGTCAAATCATCTTTCGTTCTACATCTTCCAACACTCAACACTCTTCCCCGAGAAGAAATGGCCGAAGGGCATTGTCGCCAACGGCTTTGTCCTGATGGAAGGTGCGAAGATGTCCAAATCACTTCAGAACATCATGCCACTACGTCTGGGAATCTCGAAGTTTGGTGCTGACCCCGTGAGGGTCGAGGTTATGGCTACGGCAGAGTTAGGTCAGGACACAGACTTCAGCGAAAGTCTCGCGACATCAATACAGGAACGACTAGTATCCCTAATATGGCAGGCCAAAATCATCGGCCGAAAGAAAACAACCAGCCGGTCAAGATACTCCTCAGTAGACCGGTGGATGATCAGCCGCCTGACAAGTGCGGTTGAAGCAACAACCATTGCTCTTGACAAGTTGCGGGTTAGAGAAGCGATCAATATCGTCCTCTATCACCTTGATAACGACATCGCATGGTACAAGAGGCGGCTGGGACCAAGGAAACGCGGGGGGGACAATCGCGACCGAGTTCTACGGATGGTTTTGGAGACAAGGACGAGAATGCTTGCACCCCTTGCTCCGCACACTGCCGAGGAGGTCTGGAATCGTATCGGCAACAAAGGGTTCGTTGTTCAAGCTGACTGGCCAGAAGTCAAAGAGGATGAGAAGGATGCTAAGGCGGAAATGGCTGAAGCCTTGATTCGGCAGGCCATGGAAGACACTTCTGAAATTACTAGAGCGACAGGCATCACTCCGAGAAATATTGCATACTATGTTGCTGCGGAATGGAAATGGCAAGTATACCTGAAAGCATTGCACTGGGCAGAGGAGAAGCGGAAGCCTGGGGAGTTCATCAAGAGCATTATGGCGGATCCTCAATTGCGAGCCATCGGCAAGCCCGCGGCCGACTATTCGTCCAAGGCAATGCAGCAAGCCAACCAGATGCCAGATGAGATGAGAAAGTCGCGTCTAGCCACGAATGATGTAGACGAGAAGCAGATCTTCGCGAGTTCGCTAGAGTTCTACCAACGGGAGTTCAAATCCAGAGTGGAAGTCTGGACGGAAGGAGACGCAGCCATAAACGATCCGAAAGCGAGATCAAAAAACGCGGAACCCTATAGGCCGGCAATCTTTCTGGAATAGCCCCTAGTTAGAGTACCCTAACTGCAACATGACACGTGGGGCAGAACTGGTAGATCGTGTAGATCTCCGAAGAAGGCTTTCCTTCTTCGATATCGTGGACCATTATTCCCACCATTTCCTGCATGCAAGGACTGTGATGCGACTCTTCCATATTGGTAACTTCGACCTTGGCGCCCTCCGGCATGTGCTTCTGCAATTCAACGACCAGGTCTTCCGATTTCTTTAGAGGGAACTCGTCGAATGGAATGTGAGGGTAGCCGTTCAGTAGTTGTGTAGTCTTTGCGGTGTTTCTCTTGGTCGTCTTCGTCATTCTCTCTTCACTTCGTAGCGTTTTCTACGATTATCGTAGCCTTAGCGGGCGAGAGTTTGGGTTTAAGCATTGAGTAACTCTCGCGTGGAGCGAAGCGGGTCTGGTTACCATTAGCGCTGAACGAATCCGTTCAACTCTTTCTAACATCAATCTTTGCCGTCCCAATCGCTCTCTTGACGGCTAGCTTCTTGTCAGAAACGCCGCTTGAACTTACGTATGGGGTGCTGCTTCTCGATGGCGAACCAGTCTCCCCCACAGTTGTTGGGGCAATCCTTCGCGTCGAGTTGTAACATCTCTCCCTCGTTATAGATCACATTGCGCCGTCTATCTTCGAATGTTCGTTCGAACTGGACGTTGCATTTTACGCAGCGGAGTTCTAAGACTGTTCTTACCATCCACTCGGCCCTTTTTTTCTCATCTCGGGCGAAGCTCAAGGGTAATTAAACCAGAAAGCCGACTGAGACTAACAGTCCGGAAGTTGCAACTGGAACAACACGAGCAAGCCCTAGGACTGGATCGCGGTCTTCAGGACCATCTTCGAGAGGTCTATGGCTCTAGAGCGGACGACGCTCTGCGCTCGATGTTTGCGCTACCGACAAAGTACTACTTTCGAATAAACACGCTCAAAGCGGCTCGAGCCGACCTGATCGAATCGATGAGATCAAACGGCGTTCCCGTGGAACCGCATCTCTCGCTTGATGACGTTGGATTCTTTCGTTCACGCCCAAGTAGAGTGGAAATTCATGAGGTCACTGTCGAAGCGGATAGAATAGCCGCGGAGGCGGTTCAGCTTGGAGCGCATCTGTACGCTCCCGGGGTTCGACTATGTCATGGGTTGCGACCGGGAAAGAGTGTGACCGTGATCGATGAGAAGGGAACAGCGGTCGGATCAGGGATCTCTCATCAGAGCGAGACCAGCATTCTTACGTTCCGACAAGGAATTGCAGTAGAAATCGAACACAGTCGAACCGGACTTCCCAGCATCCTTGAGACTCCATGGCATAGGAATGGCCAAATTCATCTGCAATCGCTCCCAGCAATTCTCACAAGCCATATTCTCGACCCGAAGCCCGACGAGACAGTCGTTGACCTCAATTGCGCACCTGGAGGCAAGACAAGTCATGTCTGCCAACTCACGCAAAATCAGGCAGACGTTATCGGCTTCGATCGCAACAAGAAAAAGATCCTGAAAACCAAGGATCTAATGCAACGAATGGGATGCTCGAATTATCAGCTGATTGCTCACGAATCAAGGTATGTTCATCTCGACTACAACATCAAAGCTGACAAGGTCCTAGTCGATCCGCCTTGCACCGCGCTCGGAATCACCCCTAAACTCTCAGTTAGCACAACCATGAGAAACGTTGAGGCTTCTGCAGACTATCAGAAACAATTCTTGAAAGCCGCTTCACGAATCGTCAAGCGAGGAGGAATTGTCGTCTACAGCGTTTGCACAATCACAGGGAAAGAGTGCGAGGACGCGATCCACTTTGCCGAAGACAACCTGGAGTTGGAACTCGTCGATCAAAAGCCATTCCTAGGAAGCAATGGTCTTGGCCCATTCGATCGCGCTCAACGATTCAACCCTGATACTGACGAAACGGGTTATTTCATAGCTCGATTCATCAAGAAATAAGTCGACGCTCGTTGGGACAGCTTCAGACTTTCGAGAAAAGACTACAGAGAGCAGTCCTAGCCGTACGGGATTCGATGATCAAAGAGGCAATCGTTCTGCACCATGACGAGGCGGATGGGCTTACCTCAGCGGCACTTTCAAAGATCGCGCTTGAGCATCTTGGGCTAGAAACGAAATTAATCTGTCTCGACAAGCTCTACCCGGAGATTCTAAGGGGGCTTGAGTCAGAGCATCGTCGCGTTATCGTGTACGTTGATCTAGGGTCGGGTCATGTTGATTGGTTGGTCAAAGAGAATCGATCTAACAGTTTGATTCTGGTCTTAGACCATCACGACACAATTAGTATTGAGGATCCCCTTCTCCATAATCTGAATCCTGAGCTTGACGGGTTTTCCGGGGAAAAGGAGGCGTCCTCAGCGACTGTCGCTTACTTCTTCGGAAAGGCTGTTCACCCTGAGTTGTCAAAATACGCCCACCTTGCAGCTATCGGCTCAGAGGAATTACCTGGAGAGGCACAAGGACTGAATTCGATTGCTATCACAGAAGGCATTGATGGGGGGCTACTGAGAGAGTCTGGAAAAGACTTCAAGCTTGAAGTGGCGGGAATGAGGATGTCAAGGAGTCGCGTCTCCACACTGCTCAATGTTCTCGGGTCTGTCGGGTACTATCGGATGGGACCGTCAATGGGGGTTGAAGCATGCGAGATTGGTTTCAGCGAGGAAACTTTCAGGATTGCAAGAGCGTTCGAAGAAGAGCGAAAACAAGCGAATCAAAGAATGATAGAAAAGATTCGCGAGAACGGGCTTACGCAAATGAAGAACATTCAATGGTTTCACGCTCGCGACAATTATGATGGTATGGGAGGCAAAGTCGTAGGGAGCTTCTGTTCTTACCTCCGATATCAGAGGGGAGTTAACCCGGTTCGATACCTGCTTGGTATGATGAACGTTCCCGCCAAGATTCCTGGTTGGGGGAACCTACCCTCTCCGCATGTAAAAGTCTCGGGGAGAGTTCCGCAAATCCTTGCCAAGTTGATCGAAAAGGGAAGCAAGCCACCATTATCGAATATTCTCCCAGCATCCTGCAACAGAGCTGGAGGATTTGGGGACGGTCACTCTGTTGCGGCTTCGGGAGTCTTTCCTGTTGGGAAGGAGGGTTTGTTCGTCGAGGAAATTGATCGGCTTGCCAACTAGGACTAACGTGGCCTTGTGATTTGCAGGCCCGTCTATTACTCAAGCATCTTTGACGACTGTCTGTGCTTGCTCGTGCATGAATTCGAGCAAATAGTAGGGTCCGCCTACTCCCTTGCCAGTCGCGCCGCTTCCTTTCCATCCGCCGAAGGATTGTGATCCTGGCCAGGCGCCTGTGGTTGCTCCGCCTTTCCTGTTTGCATAAGTGACACCGAAGTCGATGTTCTGGAAGAAATTGTCGACTTCGCTCTGATTATTGCTGAATATTCCAGCGGTGAGCCCAAAATCAGTGTCGTTGGCTTTCTGTAGCGCCTCGTCTAGGGTCTTGACTTCGTCAACCACGACGAGTGGAAGGAAGAGCTCATCTTTCATCAGGCGGTCATTTGCGGGCAGACTTGTGACAACTGTTGGTTTGACGTAGTAGCCCTTTGAGAGTTTCTTGTCTTCTGGTAGGCCCCCTGCGACAATCTTGCCCCCATCCTTCTTTGCAATTTCCAGAGATCGTTGGAACTTCTTTACGGCTTTCTCGTTAATGACGGGTCCGACGAATGTCTCCTTCTCTCGAGGGTCGCCGACCTTGAGGTTTTCGACTTTGTCTTTGAGAATCTTCAGGAAATCGTTCTTTATGG
The DNA here is from genome assembly GCA_964428235.1 of uncultured Candidatus Bathyarchaeia archaeon. Lineage (GTDB taxonomy): Archaea > Thermoproteota > Bathyarchaeia > 40CM-2-53-6 > 40CM-2-53-6 > 40CM-2-53-6. The sequence goes on from CAYRXJ010000001.1 coordinate 35,289, forward strand.
CCCTTTCAACATAGACTCGTGATGTTGCGCTGCATTTTTGGCCCCCGTATCCGAAGGCACTTCGAACGACTCCCTCTGCAGCCTTCTCGAGATCAGCGTTTGCTGTAACGAGGGCTGGGTTCTTGCTTCCCATTTCAGCGATGAACGGTTTCGGGTAGGGCTGTTTGTTGACGAAGTCTCGGTAAAGTTTCATCCCAACATCTTTGGAGCCTGTGAAGGCGATTCCTGCAACGTCGAGGTTTCTAGTGACCTCCTCCCCGAACTCCTCTCCAGGACCCGTGACAAAGCTGAGGGCTCCTGCCGGAACTCCGGCTGCGACCAATATCTCGTATAGTTTGAGGCCCGAAAAAGGAGCAGCACTGGTCGGGTGGAATACAACCGTGTTTCCAGTCATGAGTGCGGAGGCGACCATCCCAGTTGCGAGTGCTAGTGGGAAGTTGAATGGTGAAATCACTGCCCATACGCCGTAGGGCCGAAGAACACTTTTCGAGGTCTCGCCTGGGGCCCCTGATTGCATGGGTTTTACGTAACCATTGTTCTGCTCGAGGAGATCAGCATAGTAATCGAGAAAGTCGATTGCCTCGCTGACCTCGGCGACTGCCTCGTAGCGGTTCTTGCCCACTTCGAGGGTTATGAGTGCGGCGAGTTTGTAGCGGTCCTCTTCCATGAGATCCGCGGCCTTTCGAATTATCCTAACTCTCTCTGTCCAAGGTTTCCTGCTCCAAAGTTCGAATGCTGCTTTTCCGGATTCGATAGCTTTCCGTGCGTGCTGCGATGTTCCTTTCTGGAAATAACCTAACAGGATTTTTGTGTCCAGCGGGCTTCTAACATCGAATTCTCCGTCGTTTGCGGTAATTTTACGACCATCGACGAACATTGGGTGATGCTTTCCGAGATCAGCTTCAATCTGCTTGAGAGCCGCTTCATATTTCGGGTGAATGCTCGGATCAGCGAGAAGAGTGACATAGGTAATCTTGGCTTCAGGACTCAAAGTGATACCGGACATCAGCCGATCCTAGGCTAAAGATAAGACTACGTCTCTATACTTGGACAGGTCGGACAGGCTTGTAGGTTATCGCAAGCAGACCACCTAATATTCCGAGCACCGATCCGATTCCTGTCAGGAAGTTCCCTCCTGCGAAGAGGCCCACCACTGAGAAGACAAGTATCACGGTCCCCCAGGTTGAGAATTGATAGGTCCTAAAGCTCATCACAACCGCGCTCACTAAGACGAGAATCCCTGAGAGGATCAGAATA
>CAYRXJ010000002.1:0-27591 GCA_964428235.1 uncultured Candidatus Bathyarchaeia archaeon
CGTTCTTGAGGCGAACTGATACGTCCGCCTGCAACTTTCTGACAAGTAGGTTCAGTGGTTTTCTTGATGGTTCCAATTGACGGCCTTGTCGGGGTCCAGCAGATTTAGTGCATAAAAACTCTTGGATAAATGACTGGAGACCTTCCGGATACTCAGTGGACCAGATGATCTACCGCTTTTATTCGGATTCGGAGTTTTCTCTAGCCATCATTTTTTGTTCGTGTTGTTCCTTTCGAAAATCAGACTTGAGCTTTCCACATCTGATACATCGCGTCATCGGGCCTCTTCCCCGCCATTGGTGGGAGCATCCTGCCATTATTGTCAGGATGAAAGAGGATGCCAGTTGTTCTTAAACTAGAGCCGTGGACTACGGAATGTTAGATTGTTGGGTATGATCAACAAGAAACAAGCGTTCTCTGTCTGAGAGTTCTGCAAGTACTCGCGCACCGGTCCGCTCGAAGTCGTCTGGTATTGGTTGGTTCTCTTCTTTCAGTATTGTGATAACTATCGTTGAATTGCGGCTCGCGATCCTTGAAAGTTCTTCTAGTTGGTTTTTCATGTTGGGCCCAGTTTTGGTCACCGATATCGATGTCACTCCATCTGCAATGTGGTCCCGTACCGGAACGTTCGCTGCGTCCGCCCTGACAAACTGTACCGGGAAATCCTTGACTCTCTGTTTGGCCCGAGCTAGCATCTTGGAAGAGACATCTATTCCGATGGTGACGTTGCTTCTAGGGGCGAGAAGATCGAGGAGTTTTCCTGTGCCACAACCGACATCGATCAGTAATTCGAGTTGCCTGCTTCCGATTGCCTCTAAGACCCTTGAGTACTTCTTTTCCTGTTCGCCGCCATACAGCCCGTCATAGCCTTCAGAGACAGCGTCGTACCATTTTGTGAGAGATCGGGGGTCATCGCCGGGCAAGGCAGTGTCGATATATTGTCCTGTTCAAGCATTGAACCTTTCGTGATCTGGTCCTGCCGGTACTCACCTTTCCCACTCGAGACGAAGCTCAGAAAGAACTAGCTTCGAGCCTAGAGTCTCGGAGACTGATCTTGATTGTGGCTACTTGTAGTGTAGAATATTCCGGTAGGACTGGAAGTCACCTTGGGGAGGGGGAGCGGCTCATAGTCGTCAAAGGTGATGGTTGTATGATGGTGCACCGTGGACGCGACTATCAGCCGGTGAACTGGCAGCCCTCGGGTTGCATCATACAGGTACAGCTCAACGAAGACGTGCTTCTCGTCAAGGCGGTTCGTCCTAGCCCGCTTGAGAGTCTAACTGTATCTATGAAAGAGATCCAATTTCTGGGAAGCTTCGCTCTCACTGACACTGCAGAATTCATTCTTCACGCTAGCGAAGAGGAGATGCAGCGAGCCATCATCCTCCAACCTGAGCTCATTGAGCCCGGCTTCAAGATTTTAGAGTACGAGAAAAGAGTCCCGCCAGGGTTCGTAGATGTATTCGGAATAGATCGTGATGGGAACTTGGTTGTTATCGAGATCAAGAAGGACGCGGCTGGATTCCCGGTCGTCAAACAACTGCTCGAGTACGTGAAATACATTGACAAACCACCAGGCAAGAAACTGCGAGCAGTCATCGTGGCCCCCAGTATTGCGAAAGGGTCTCAGGCCACCCTTGCAAAATCAGGAATCGAGTTCAAACAGTTAAGTCTGCAAAAAGCCGTTGAGATCTTGCAGAAGCATACTCGGCGTGACCAGAAGGCTTTGCAGAGCTGGCTCTAGATTCCGAGTCTGAGAATCAGCATGACATAGCCTATCCCGCTCTTGACAAAGCTCAGCTTGCTCGTTCCTCTAGGCCGTCGAAGAAATGTGATCGGAACGTCTGTAATCGGTAACCCCTTTTTTCTAGCTCTGATCAAGAGTTCTGGCTGAATCTCAAAGTTCTTCGCGACTATCTCGTCTTTCAGCTCGTCGACTGCTTTACAAGAATAGATTCTGAACCCGGAAGTAACATCGTTTGAGGGTATCTGGAAGATTTTTCGCATAGTCCAGTTTGTACTGGCGCTTATGATCCGTTTCACCCAGGGCAATTGGTCCACTAGCCCCTTTTTCGTATTCCGGCTGCCAACCACAATGTCCGCATCCTTCGCGGCGGCCATCAAGTTCGGTATTTCTTCTGGTTGATGGTTCAGGTCGGCGTCCATCGTAACCACGTACTCTGTATTCTTGTCAACAAGCCCGAAGCCTTTCTTCATCGCTTTGCCAAGCCCAAGCCTCTCTTCGCTATAGTGGACCTTTATTCGGGGATTTTCCTTCGACATCATCGTTAGTTTGTCGCGTGTAGCGTCGTTCCCTTCAACCACAAAGATCGCTTCGTAGTCTGGGTCTATCTTGGCCAGCGCGTCTGTCAGTCTGGAGGAGAACTCGTCAATCACCTCTTCCTCGTTGTAGACGGGTATTACCGCGCTAATGCGCAAGATCTCTTCCAATCGTGGCCATTCCAACAAGGTATATTCTGGTTGTGGCTAGTTCCTCCATCCAAATTTTCAGAAAACTCGCCCATTACAAGCCCCGATCTCGTTTCTGGGAGGGGGTGCGAACAAACACGCATGTTTCACGCGGGACTAGTGGAGTTTTCGCAGGGCCATCTAGACCGACAATAGCCCCCGATCCACGATAATCGTCCATTCTCGATGCCAGACGGCGAGAGACCAGAAAATACCGGGGGATTACGCTCAAAAATCTTGAGCGTTACAAACCGGGAGGGTTACGCCAAGACCATTTCATGTGAGTGTTGTTTCATGTGCTGGTAGTGTTCTACTGACATTAGAGACCCAAACGCCCTCTCAACAACCTCGCTGAGCGCTGGGTGAATGTGCATCGACTCTGCCAGCGGCTCGTACGAGCCATTCTCGGTGTACATTAATGGAATTATTTCATGAATCAATATGGAGGCGTAAGGCCCGACGATGTGGGCTCCGAGAATCTTTCCCGTTCCTTCTTCAACAATGACCTTCACGAAATAGTCTTTCACGTTCATGGCCTCGCCCTTCGCCGTATCCTCGTACTTCTGCAAGCCTATCAAGACCTTGTTCGCACCATACTTCTCTACGGCCTCCTTCTCGCCCAACCCAACGCTTGCGATCTCTGGATAGGTGAAGACCGCGTGTGGAACGGCATGATAGTCGACCTTGACCTTCCTCTTTAGAACCGCGTTATAGTAGACGATCCGCGATTCATAGTTCGCGACGTGCTTGAACGGATACTTTCCGTCCGCGTCCCCGAGAGCCCAGATGTTTGGCTGAGACGTTTCAAGATACTCGTTCACCTCGATCCAGCCATCCCTAGTCGTTTTGATTCCTGCTTTCTCCGGACGAAGAATGTCCGATAGCGGTCCTCGACCAGTCGCGACCAAGATCTCGTTCGCAGCGATGGTCGCATTCTTGCCCGTCTTGAGATCGACTGCAACAAGCTCCTTCTTACCACCGGTCTCTCTGACCTCTTTGACCTCCTGATTCGTCAATATCGTCATGTGTTTCTCCAGTTCTTTTCTCGCCAGAGCAGAGACCTCCGGTTCCTCCTCCGGAACAAATTGTGGATTTCGTCCAACAATCGTCACTTTCGAACCCATGCTCGCGAAGAAATGGCCAAACTCCGCAGCAATGTACCCTCCACCAATAATCGCGATGCTTTCAGGCAGTTTCGTTAATTTCAGAACTGTATCGCTTGTATGATAATTGATCTTGTCGAGACCCCTGATCGCTGGAATATTGATTTTAGAGCCAATACAGAGAAAGATCATCTTGGACGAGATCTCTTTTCCATCGACCTTCAGAGTGTAAGGCGCTACAAACTCAGCCGTCGAATGATAATAGTCAATGTTCTCCGAAGTCGACAAGTCCTCTCTGATCTGGTCGATGTCCTTGTTGATCAGGGTCCGCATCCGTTCCATAACCATCTGGAAGTCGATCCTCACGACCTTCGCATCGATTCCTAGCTCTGGTCCTTTCTCGATGGTCCTTACAAGCTCCGCAGGGTAGAGCAGAATCTTTGAAGGAATACAACCCCTTGTCAGGCAAATCCCTCCAGGCTCGTCCTTGTCAATGACCGCTATCCGCATATTCGGGTTCCCTTGGATCATCGGATCAACAATGTTCATTGCTGATCCAGTTCCAATCACAATAAGATCGTACTGCTTCAAGTCAAAGCGCCGAATTCTCGGCACACAGATAAGAAGATTGATGGCTGACCGAAAAATTACTGATAGTGGCTACTTCGTTCTTCCTTCGATCCGGTCTTTACCTACAACGAGGATGAAGATGAAGATTCCCAGGGCGAAGAACATGAGGCTTATCGACATTGAGACTGTCGGATCGAAATTGGCACGTTTGTAGAGTTCATCGTTAAGGTAAGCTGGAAGAATCATCATCGCTCCCGCAACGACGACAAGTATTCCGCGTAGAATGTCGTGGACCGCTGTGCCGGCGATTGTCGTTCTGGTCTCGGCCAACGCCTTGAACTCGCTGTCTTTTGTTCCTAAACAGTCTCGTATATAGATGATTCACGCTTCAGAAGACTGAAGGAGCTTCCGAGCAATCGTCACGTACGCGGTATGACCGATCATCCGGGTCTCCGGTCTGACCTTTCCAGCTTCGGTCTTGAATTCGCGCATAAGCAGCTCGACTGCCTCGATTATCAGAAAACCACCATCACGAAGAGCAGTCGCTAGTTTCTCCAATTGATTGATGGTCGGGGTAAATCCGGCTAGCATTCCTCCACCGATAAGAGCCTTCCAGGCCGCCGCGACCATTCTCCACGGATCGCCTAGATCCACCACGACCGCATCAACGTCTTCTTCGTCAAACCCCTGCGTCGGATCCTTGTTGTGGAAAGTCACAAGAGAGCTAAATCCAGCCTTGTCCACGTTCGCCTTAGCAGCCCGCAAGAACTCTGGTCTCATCTCGTAAGTGAAAACTTGCCCGTCGGGAGCAATACTCCTGGCCAGCGCCGAAGTCAAGGCCCCGCTACCAGTCCCAACCTCCAAGACCCTGTCCCCATTCCCGACACCGAGCTGAAACAACGCGTACCCGATATCTTTCGGGTACAATATCTGGGTTGGACGATCAAAAGACTCTACGATGTCAAGCGCCCGAGGCTTGAACACAGCGAGATCTTGGCCCATGCTAGTCCGGATTGACCCACCGTACTCCTTGCCAACGAGTTCGGCCAACTCGAAAAATCCCCGGTGAGTATGAAACCTCCCAGGCTCAACCCGCGCAATCCACTTCCGCCGCGCGTCCTGATACAACAATACCCGGTCGCCCCGCTTGATCTCTCGGCCCATGGTGAAGAGCCCCAACAGAACCCTAGCGCATTAACTATTCCTCGAAATTCCGAAAAAAAGCACTCTTTACTTCTCGACCAGCCTTTGATGGTCGATTCTCGCGGTTTACTTCTTTCTCGAAAACGCATGACTAGCCTTTCAGAGCCTTGAAGACGCCTTCAGCCTTCGAGGCAGGGACAAGCTTCACTGTAATCGGATCATTAGACCCTGAGATTCCGATTTTCAATTCGGCGATTCTTCTTCTCCACCAGGTGGCCAGCAGGGCCGCGAAGAATACGATGAAAGTGCCCATGAGAATCATGTCAAACGGCGACGCCGGCAAACCCCATCTCGCTTGTCCTGGGAACCACCATACGAGGAACACTGCAATCGCTCCCAGCACCGCATACGTCAAAGGTGGAATCAAACTCTTCGTTATCAGTTCCAGCGTGCTAACCTCGGCGTGAGGAACATCGACATATTTCTCCCCGATCGCGAACCTTCTCCCGACCAACAACCTCGAGTCCGTCACGTAGACCGTATAGTTCAGTCCCGCACACTCCGCCAGAATGTTTTCAGCTCCGACGAGGTTTCGGAGGTTGTTCAAGTCCACCTTTTCAGGCACGAAAATCTCTCTTGACCATATTGTAACCCGTCCCTGTCGAAAAAGGATTACCCGAAGACCATTAACGAGCCATAGGCGTGAGACTCGTAACAGCTTCAACTACAGCCTGGATGCCATCCGCCGAACTCAACGAGTCGCTGAGTTTCCAGGCCGTCTCCCGGTGTTTCTCCAGACTTGTCTGGATAGCCCTAGCCAGTCCATTGCCGTCTAGCTTAGACTGGTCCAGCACAACAGCCACACCCAACTCCGCCGCACGTTTCGCGTTATTCGCCTGCTCAGTGTGATTCGGCGGCGGAATCAAGACCAGCGGTTTCCCTTGCGAAATCGCCTTCATTATCGTCTCGTGCCCAGCCCTCGAGACAATGACATCGGCACGCTCAAACGTTCTCCAGTATGAATGCTCAGTCATCCACTCATGAACAACGAGCCTACCAATCTTCTCCTCGTCAAAGGACCCGTTCGGATCTCCGCAGCTCAGCACCAGCTCATAGTCCCCATTAAACTCCCTGAAAATATCCATTAGTTTGTTCACCAAGAACTTCCGATCGGTTGCCGGTCCACTAACACACGCGAACACCAGAGGCCTTGGCTGACGAATCGTCTGAGCAAGTCCGGGTCGGCTCTTTGAGGGCGTCAAAGGTCCCACAAGTCTGACTTTCTTTCTTATTCCAGGGGGAATCGAGAGATTATACCTGGATATAGTGAAAGGCGCGTTCAAGTCCGGCACAATAATCAGATCGCTAACCCCCCAAGCTAGTTCGAGCATTGCGCTAATGTACTTCCAGATGATACTTGCCGCGAAGAGCATCGGTCTATCAAGTAGCCGGTGTTTTTTCTCGTCCTTTGGCATTTGGACGGAGTACTGGTTGAGAATCAATACCCTAGGCTTTCGGAGAACAAAAGCGGCCATGAGCGTCGAGATTCTAGTATCCGAAATTACGACATCGGGATCAAAGGCGGAAATCTGACGTACTTCTCCAATCAATTGACGGATAAAGCCCCACAATCCGACGGTCAAGCCGTTCTGACTCAACGTCATTTTCGGATCAATTGACCCATCCTCGCGTGTCCTGAATGATAGGGGAATCGCGCTGAAATACGTGAACCCGGAACGTTTCAGGTAACCGAGTGCGTCTAGGTAGGAGGAGAACAGGACGTCCACTCCCTTCTGGGAGAACTCGCGTGCTATAGCGTCACAGCGTGTAATATGGCCGAGGCCGAGTCCGCAGGGACCAATGTACAATCTCAACCCTTGTGCCCTGTTCCTCTCAACTTTCGCTCAAACACTTTCCCGCCCGGTTGTTCTTCTGAAAAGACCTGTCCTTGGAACCGAGCGACTCTCACTCGTCCAGTGAGCCAAGCGTCCGGGATGAGTCCCGCTTTCAAGCAGCATTCGTTCAGGAACTCCTCCTCATCGAAATTCTCGTCAACTGCAACCTGCGGCAGCAGCAAGCCCCTCGATCCCATGCCATCAACAAACAACCCGTCCCGGCCCACCTGAATATTCAGAGGGAGATCGCGTGGGTCCTTGACCATGATGTTCTCGATCGGCGACAAGACAGTCACCTCAATGACAAGCTGACCAAGTTCATCTCGACTAACCGGTTCGAACCGAGGGTCCTCAGTGGCAGCATCGACAGCACTTTGCACGGTCTCCTTGAGTAGTGACGCTCTAGGAAACGGAATCCCGATGCAACCTCGGAGTGCACCGCCTTTCGATGCCTCGAGTAGCGTTACAAATACTCCATGCGGCTCTCCTAGCTCCCTACCGACAGAAGTCGTCGGGTTATGCTTTCTTCCGTCTAAGTGTTCGGTGATAGCTTGGCGAGCGCTCTGAATCAGAATCTTGCCGTTTTCGAGTGAGATCAAGATTGCTCCCTCTGAAAATCGGCCAGCTTCTTCGCCTCATTGAGAGTCTTGCGCATTTGTTTCCAGTGACTTCCAGTCCAGTAGACTTTTGCGCAGTCTTGGTTTGCGCATTTCCAAAACTGGTCGTAGAGTTTGAGGCTTGTGGCTGGGACAATACTCGACACTTCCTTTTTCGAACTCTCACGAATAGGTGATCCGCACTCGGGGCATCTTGATTTTTTCATCATTGGTTCGAGGGAAATGTGGAAGATTGCTGCCAGTTGGGCGAGTCTCTCTATTTCCGTCTCACCACTTACAAGTGCGCATTCCAACCGTCTAGCATCTGCTCTCTTGCACAGCTCTTCATCTCGTGTCAGAAGAATCATCTCTTCGTTCCGCGCAACGCGCAAGAGGTAGGTGTCATTGGCGTTCGAATAATAAGTCGCCTCATACCCGAGGATTCTCAACCATCTTGCAAGTCCACCCAGCATGGAGTCGACGAGGAACTTCATTCATGATCCAGGTTTGAGGATTCGCCCTGTGCCAGGTTTCGCTACAATTTCCCCATCGCTGTAAACAATTTGTCCGTTGACAATTGTAGTGTGAATAGCACCTCTTGTCTTCCATCCTTCAAATGGAGAATAGTGAGCTTTCGATAGGAACTTTTCCGGCTCAATCTTTCCCCTCCTCCTGAGATCAATCAACGCAATGTCTCCGGCTGCGCTTTTTTCAAGGCGCCCCCTTGAACGAAGATTGAACAGTCTTGCTGGACGGGTGGTAAGGAGAGAAAGGACTCGCCCTAGCGACACCCTTCTTTTGTTGACCATTGTTAGGAGCACCGGCATGGCTGTCTCAAGTCCAGGAACTCCCGGCGGACTCAGTCCAGGACGACTCTTTTTCTCCGCTATTGTGTGAGGAGCGTGGTCAGTCGCGATAATTGTCGCTTCTCCACTTGCGACAGTGCGAAGCAATTGTTGACTAAGAGATCGGCGTCTTAGTGGAGGAACCATCCATGCTTTCCATCCTAGTCTCTTCAATGATTCCTCGTTGAGCAAGACGTGGTGTGGTGTTACCTCAGAAGACAATTGTGGCAGGCGGGCGTTGTGGATTAGATGGATGCTTGAAGGAAGTGTAACGTGGCAAAGGTGGACTCGACAGTTGACATGTTGCTGTAGTCTCAGAATCCGAGCGATCGCGGACTCTTCGGCATCATTGCTTCTTGTCTTGATTAGATCGCTGAACGACGTGGACTTGTTGCCTTCCGCTTTTCTTGAAAGTTGTTCGGCGTGGACTGATAGCGGAAGTCCGCTACTTTTTGCGGACTTCATTACTTGAAGGATCTCTTGATCCTTCTCTACGTTGAGTGGTGCTATTGGTTTTGGTAGGTACAGTTTGAGAGAAAACGCGCCAGCGTTCTTGATCGCTCTGACACTGTCTCCTGACTTGACCGCGGCTGCATGAAATCCGATGTTCACCAGGATTTTTCTCGAGGCTACCGCAGCTTTTTCCCGGAGACGTCGAGCCGCGTCGGTTGGGGGAAGGGTATTTGGCATGTCGAGAACCGAGGTAAAGCCTCCTGCAGCCGCTGCCGCGGTGCCTGTCGCGAAATCTTCTTTGTAGGATAGTTTCATGTCGCGCAGGTGGACATGTGCATCGATTAGGCCTGGAACCGCGATCAATCCTCCAGCAGAAATTCTTTGGTCTGCCTTCTGGGTTATCCTTCGAGCGATCTTCTTGATAGCACCGTTCTCAGTAAGGATTGAACCTCGTATGATTCTGTTTGAATTCCATACGTGTGCGTCTTGAATCAGGACGGTTTCGGAGCCCGTTCGTCTTGGGTTCTTAGGGCTCTTCTGGTTGTCCAAGGTCCCTCGCGCAATCCGGGCAGAGGAATATTCCGTCCCTCTGGACAAGGTCATCAGACCACACCTCGCACTCGTCGCAGTAGCCTCCAAGAGTCTGGCGAGCTCGAGCACCGGATAGTCCCGCTCTGCTCTTCTCTGAAGCAAGATCGATAATTGCCGGGGTAACTTGGAGAATATCCTTCATTGTAACAATACCCACAAGTTTTCCGTTATCAATCACGGCGAGCCGGCGGATCTTCTTGTGGTTCATAATCTTGGCAGCGTCATTCACCGTGGCGCTGGGATTGATAGTCGCCACTGGCTTCGACATTGTCTCGGCAACCTTGAGCTCCGAGGGTAAGACATTCTTGGCTGCCACTCGCTGAACGATATCTCTCTCAGTGATAATCCCAGCGGGATTCCCTGACTTGTCGACGATGATCACGCAGCCGATGTCGAGCTTTCCCATCAGCTTCGAGACGCTAGCTACAGTCTCGTTTTCATTAGTTGTTATCGGTGGCCGTGACATTATGTCGCGAACAAGAACGTCCAGCTCTGCCTCATGCACCGACAAAGGCAAGAATCGGTCTGACTTAACCAGCTATAAAATCTTCATGCGAGAAATAACCTAGCAAACATTATTTGCGCCATGTATCAACACTGGCTGATCGTGAATGAGCACCGGTCCGGGATCAAGCCTGAGTCTGGAGCCATCTGAACCCCCAAAGATCAGGTCAATTTCTCCGACTACACTAGTATACTGGACCCGGCTCGGATTCGCCGCGTTGGCAGGCGTTCTGTACAACGTATTAGGGTTGGGCGGATCTGATGTTCTTCTAGGAACGTCTTATGCTATCAGCATGGGAATCGGAGTCTACGCAATTTCCGTCTTCGTTGTAAAGTATATCCTCCGTTATGGACCGACAGAGTTGAAGGGCCCGAACAAGCACATCACTCTCGGAATAGGCAGCTACATAATCTGGTATCTATTCACGACAATACTTCTGAATACCGTTATTCATCCTGGGCCGTACTAGGCGGAGACTGGTCGAGCGTCGCCTGCTGAGCCGATGCTGGTTCGGCGGGCAGTGGCGCAAGTGGGCCCTTCGTGTTGCTGAGAACTGCGAGATAGTCGTCGAGTGCTTTGAAGTATCCGCGGTCGTACTCCCCATGTAACTCGTTCGAGGCGAATTCCGAGAATTCTTTCTTGAGACTGTTGATCGTCTCGTCTCCCTTGTTTGCTAGAATCCTTGGAAGGAAGATGTACTTGTCATCACTACTCCTGTAAGTTAGCATTAGTCCTTCCAACGCTTTGACATATCCTCTTGACCATTGAGACCCATCAGATTTTTGACGGATCGTGTCAAGTTCTTTCTCTGCATCAGTCCAGGCTCGAGCTTCTACGTGTTCGAGAAACTTGTTGACTGGGATTTCTGGAATCAAGTGTCTGCCTCTATCTGCGGCGTTTGACGTCGTCATCTTCTGAGACATCAACTATTCCGGCTTCGGTTACTTTGAATATTCTCTCGCCTTCAGGCAGATAGGGACTTGAGACTAGGCGAGCGATACGTATTGGACCATTTGCTGCTCGGCGAAGGAACACCCTGGTGTGACTTGTATGGGCGACAATGTGGCCGCCAACCGCGTCCACTGAGTTCGCGAAAAACTGGTCTGGTTTGGACAATACCTGGTTAGTTACTATGGCAACAGCATTGAAGCTGCGAGCCAATCTGATCAGACGGTGCATGTGATTGTTAAGTCGTTGTTGTCTCTCCGCGAGCATTTCTCGACCGATGTACTCGCTCCTGAAATGAGATGTCAACGAGTCAATGATGATCAGTCGGATATTGTTCTCTTTGATGATCTGGTCAGCTTTCTCCAGTAGAAGGATTTGGTGGTCAGAGTTGTAAGCCTCTGAGTAGATGATTCTTTGGGCTGCGTCAGCCGGTTCTAGCCCTGCTGTCTTGGCCATCCGCACAATCCATTCGGGACGAAAGGTCTGTTCTGTGTCAAGGTACAACGCGCCTCCACCCAGCCCGCCTTTGTCTACCGGAAGCTGAACGTTGATCGCAAGCTGGTGGCAGAGTATGGACTTGCCAACACCATACTCTCCATAGAACTCGGTGATAGTCTGGCTCTCAAGTCCACCGCCTATCAGTTCATCAACGGACCTGCTGCCTGTAGTCAGACGGCGCACGTTCGCCTTCATCTTCATAAGCTCATCCGCTCTCACGAAAGAGAGGGAAATACTGTCTCGGGCCTCCGCGATGATCTTCGCGGCCTGCTTCTCTCCGATTCCAGCAGGAACAAGTTCACGGACGGTCGCAGTAGCTATGCTCTCGACTGTGTGAAAACCGAGCTCCTTCAGTTTTTCAGATGTGGAAGGTCCGACGCCCGGAAGGTCCTCTACGACCTCGTATCTCCGGACGACTTCCTGACTCACGGATCTACCAACCGCTAATATCTTGAAATCTGCTTCGAGCTTATTTAAGCTGGGACTACGCCGATTTAGACTGTAGACTCTTCCGAACATATTCGATCAAAAGCGCATTCAATGTACTTGGTTTCTGGATTCGCAGGTTACAACACCCTTAATGTGAATCCAGTTGGTTGTGCTGATGCGTTGAGGATTATTGGGGGTTGAGGGAGAGGAGGCCCAACCCAGGAAGAGCAATAGCAGGAGGTACATAGAAAACTTGTTGGGCTGGCCCAGTGAAGAGTCTAGTGGCATAGGAGTATACCAGACCGCCCTCTTCACCTCGCTGCTCGAGTACTTCATCGTGCTCTTCTTCGGTACTTGGTTGATTGTGGAGTATTTTTACAACGTCTACGAGCAACAGTATTTCGGATCTTTCGACCCCGTATTCCTTGTCGCAGTCCTCATGGCAGCTTCAGGGTATGGATTCATGCGACTTGTCTCAACGGTCCGATCTGGTCTCCGATCGACCATAATCAAGAAGAAAGTAGAGGATGACTACTAATGAAAAAACTAAACATAACCACGCTGGCATCGGTTGCTGTTAACATAATCCTAAGCTTGTGGCTAGTCAACCAGTATTTCTACGACGCCTACTTCCACACTTACGTCGACAGCGCTCTAGGACCCGTCTACCCTTTCATAGTACTAACAATAGGGCTAGGTGGCGGATCAAGTCTTGGGTATTTGCTACTAAAGAGACGGCATGCTGAAGAGGGAGGCATAAAACTCGAAAAAGCAAGACTATTCAAATCGAGCGGGCCAGTGCAAAGCGCCACCGGGTCGCAAAACAAAGTCATGCCCACCGGGCCTCCGCCTGGCCAAGTTTCCCGCCACACGGCGTATGCGGTTCCACCCCTTCCGAAGGGATCGTCCTCATCGAGTGGCGCGGGACGAACTACGACCTCTTCCACCGCAGTTGGTGCGAAATCTGTTACTTCGTCCCCGGCTCCCCAACGAGAACAGATTACACTGCCTTCGACGTCGATCTTGAATTCGACTTTAAGAGACCAGTTCAGACCAGAACCCGGCACTCGAGCTCCCCCGTCCAGTTTTCCTTCCCCTCCCATCCTATCAAGGAATGAGATTCCGCAGACAATAAACAGGATTCCATCGGACTCATCGAGAACGAGTGTCCAACCCTCTTGGAAAGCTGAGTCGACGCAAACCGGTGAACGAGCTACTGATTCAACCGTTTTTCCAAAGCCAGGCCTCGCCGATTTGAAACCGGGTGGGGACACCTCTAGTTTCATGTCGTCCATAGGGCAGGTTCCGAAACCACCCCAGCCATCCCAAACACCCTTTACCGTTTCAAAGTGGACCCCTCCTGATCAAAAGTCCGAAGGTCAGTGGACAGACCCGGTGCCAAAACCGGGACTCGCAGCTCCACAAAAATGGACTCCCCCAAGTCAAGGATTTCCCCCACGTCCTCCTCAGGGAATCCCACCCAGACCTGGCGCAGGTCCGCCTCCTTTGAGTCAGACAGGACAAAGGCCTCCCTTCCTACCCAGTCAAGGTGGGCCTAGGCCCTTAGGCTTCCCTTCCGGTCCCCGACCTTTGCAACCGGGGCCGTTAGGAGTGTCTCCGGCTTTTAGATCCGACGCTCCTCGCCCAAGCGGCCCCCCGTTTCAAAATAGGCCTCCCACCTCGCCTGGAGCCGCCGGGTCTTCAGCTTGGGCCCCCCAAAAGGGTACTGAAAGAGCCGATACTCAACTGGGCTCTTCAGAGAAGGATCTTTCCAACTCTAGTTTAGGTCGATCGTCTCCACTTGGAGCCTCGGAAACTTCGAGGCCCTCTGACAACCGTGTCCCTGAACCAAGCTCTGCCGGAGGTGAGATGGATTGGGACACCGCACTGGATACAATACTCAAAACGCTGAAGAAAGACCGCGGCGTGGGAGAAAAGACGTAGGACTTTGCAGAATCGGACAAAGTTGCACTTAGGATTAGTCCGGCACGCCAGCTCTCTAGTTCAGGTTAGCATTGGGAGAGTCTCAAAATGAGACGATTGTTGATCAAACTAGTTGCGATCGAGACAATGCTTGTTGGATGGCTCTCCTACTGGATCTTCCTCGTATATGCCAACAATACAACCGTAAGCGCCGGTCTAAGTGATCAGCTTGCAAGATTTCCTCAGCTCGCGTTTACAACAATCGATATCGCAGTGCTAGTCATCATTGCTGCCTTCGCGGTTACTCTTGCCTTCAAGTTTCATCGCGGTCTTCGACCGGGAATCCGCCTAGAACGAGCACTCCAAATGTTGGAAAACCTGATGAAGAGAAACCTGCTTCTTGAGGCACAAGTCGCAGAACTTAGAGTCGAGAAGGTCGAGAGGACTCGTCCTGTGTCGTTATCCCCACCATCGTCGGCCCCAACCATATCCGGACTTGCAATCTCGGGTAGCGCATCATCTATGAGCGAACCCAGGGCGGGATCATGGGAACGAGCTTTCAAGACCCCTCTCGAAGCCGGACCTCCAATCAAATCTCAAGTACTAACACCCTCATCGATGCCATTCCGTGAAACAGGCATCCCTCCACCACGAATCGAGCCAGTAGCTTTGCCCCCCAGTCCATTAAAGGAGTCAGCTACCCTCCAAGAGAAACCCGGCATTTCTCTCCCCGTCCCAGGATCCACCGAGAAGACAATTGAGAAATCCTCAGCTCTCGTGGCGTCGGAGTCTTCTAAGTGGGAACAGAGCCCGAGATACATTGGAGAGTCGACCGGAGTTCTCACTCCGTCTAATGCTAAGAAGCCGATGTTTGCGTCGACTGATTCTACCGATCTTAGGCAGCCATACATTCCGGTTCCAGCATCGAAGATGCCTCCGCCAAGTGTGATCGTTGGTCCAATGAACCAAAGGCCCTCTTCCCCTACTAGGCAAACCCCCCGCCCTATTGTTCGACCCTCCTTCTCAACCAAACAGTCGAGCAAAGATCCGCCGATTCCGAGCCTCTCGGAAACAAAACTCGCAAGCCCGCCCATTGTCATTGACAAATCCGAAACACTTCCAGCCTCCCCCCCGATAGAACCTCTGAAACTCTCTGTGAGCACAGAAGAGCCAACCAGAGAAAAGACATCTGAGAAATCGACCTCAGCCAACAAGAAAAAAGCCGCCGACTACGAAGAAGAATAATCAAACCAAGCTCCTTTCGAGCCAACCAACAATTATTCCCCCTCAAACGAAGAGATTCTGCTCTTCATTTGCCATGCATGGACCAGCGAAGCTAAGAGGGAAAAGCATCTACATCTAGTACCCTAACGAGGCTCTGACTTGCAGAATCCAGCACCTGGTCGTCGAGTCGCGGTTCTCCCGCTAGCAAGTATGAGTCTCGAGACAAAGGATCAGATGTTTTCAGAAGGTATGACCGAGGAGCTGATTTCGGCCCTATCCAAGATCGCGGAGCTACGAGTGATTGCTCGAACATCAATTGTGAGATACAAATCGTCAACAAAATCGATCAAAGAGATCGGCCGTGAACTGAACGTCGCCGCGATACTAGAAGGAAGCGTCAGGCGGGAAGGAAACAAGATCCGAATCGGGGTCCAGCTTGCTGATCCGGAGAGCGAGGAGCAATTATGGTCTGTGATGTACGACAGAGATTTGGAAGATGTGTTTACGGTTCAAAGCGAGATTGCGCAGAAGGTTGCCAATGAGCTGGAAGTCCAGATCCACGCGAGCGAAAAACGCGGTCTAGCGAAGAAAGCAACTGGGAGTAGCCAAGCGTTCACTCTCTATCTCGAAGGACGTCACTATATGAACACCAGAACAGAAGAAGGGTTGAGACGTGCGATCGATTTCTTCGAGAAGGCTCTAACAAAAGACCAAGGTTACGCACTTGCTCACTCAAGCATAGCAGAATCTTATTCGGTCTTGGCCTTGCTTGAGTTTCTGGCCCCGACCCAAGCGTTTCCAAAAGCCAGAACTTCGGCTGAAAGGAGCTTGGAAATTGACAAGAACCTCGCTGAGGCACATACCTCCCTTGGAGTTGTGAAGTTCCAATTCGACTGGGACTGGAGTCAAGCTCAGAAAGAGTTTAGGAGAGGGATCGAGCTCAATCCCAGCTCAGCATCAGCACATCAGTTCTACGCAGATTTCCTAAAGTCCCAGGCACGGTTCGATGAGGCCCTAGCCGAAATGGGACATGCTCAAGCATTAGACCCATTATCCCTAGCGATTAACACAGGGCTAGGACATGTCCTGTATCTTAGCCGGAAATATGACAGAGCCATAGAGCAGTACAAAGCGGCCATAAAACTCAACCCAGAATTTATTCAAGCACGCCTGTGGTATGGCAGACCATTTCTACAAAAGCACATGTTCAAAGAAGCAATTACAGAACTCAAACAGGCAGCCGCACTATCGAATAATAGCACAATTTCACTCGCCATGCTCGGGCATGCGTATGCGTCAGCAAATGAAACAAAAGAAGGCGAGATGGTGCTGGAGAGACTGATCGAGAGATCGAGGCTCCAGTACGTACCATCTTATTGGATCGCGATGATCTACATTGGCCTAAAGGACAAGAACAACGCGTTTGCCTGGCTGGAAAAAGCGTTCGTTGAGAGGTCAAGCTGGCTGGTCTGGGCCGGGGTCGAACCGAGATTCGATTACCTGCGTTCGGACCCGAGGTTCACTTCACTAATGGGAAAGATGAATCTGAAGTTGAGCACCCCTAATACTTTGGGTATCCGTGGATGGCTCAAGGGTCCGACCGAGTAAGTTGCCAAGAACTAGCGCAACCCCTCGGAGAGGCGGTCTGGAACTAGGCAAAGTGCCTCCTGAAGTCATGATGCGCACTATCTATTCCGGTCTACTCAACAATGGCAGCCAAGTAGTTGTCGGTCCAGGGGTCGGCTGGGACTCAGCGGTGGTCAGGAGTTCTAGCGACAAATTGGTTCTCACAAGCGACCCGATTACGGGTACGACAGGACATGTTGGTCGTCACTCTGTTGAGATCAATGCAAATGATATAGCGACGACTGGGGCGCGACCGAAATGGTTTCTGTGTACCATTCTTCTCCCGATTGGAGCTCGCGAGGATTCCCTCAAAGAAATAGCCGGGGACATGCGGAAGGCGTGTAGAAGGCTCGGGGTTAGTCTAGTTGGGGGACACACGGAAGTAACTCCAAGAGTTGATCGGCCAATACTTTCAGGATTCATGGTTGGAGAAGCTAGTGGAAGAATTCTCAATACTGGAAGTGGCAGACTTGGAGATCGCGTTCTCATGACCAAGACCGCCGGATTGGAGGGCGCCCAAATTCTCGCAACTGACAGAAGGTCAACGTTGCGAAGGGAAGGCGTTTCTGACACGGTTTTGAAGTCTGCTTCTGACTTTCGACGCCAGATTAGTATTGTAGAGGAAGCCCTTCTTTCAGCGAAAATCCAAGAGGTTCACGCAATGCATGATCCAACAGAAGGCGGAGTACTCAACGGACTGTGGGAATTGGCCGAGGCATCGGGGGTCGGGATCGAATTGTGGGCAGATAAGATTCCTGTCGCCCCTTCAACGCGAGCCATCTGCTTTGCAGAGAGATTGGATCCGTTGCGCCTTATGAGCTCAGGCGCGTTATTGTTGGCAGTACAGCCGTCTAAGTGCCCGACAGTTCGTAAGATGCTCTCAGATCACGGAATAGAATCGACGGAGGTTGGCGTTCTAACTCGTAAAGACGAAGGCAGATTCTTCATAAAGCGTGAAAAGAAAGAGGCACTCACGGCTGTCTCACGAGACGAGCTTTATCGAATCATCTAGAGATTCACGTCGTGCCCTGAATGGCTCTTGAAGAAGGGTAATGACGAGCATCATTACAGCGGCGAACCCCCCCATGAAGAACCAGCCAGAGGAATACCAGAACCGGTTAACAACTAAGGTGCATCCTAATGCAACACCCAAACTCCCTAGGATTTGGACACAGTTAATGATACTAATGCCAAGAGGCGCATATTTGTGACCAATTTCCGGATACTGGCTTACGCTCGCGTACATCGTTGAGAAAACCATCGCGTCAAGAAGACCTACCGCCGGTATGACAACCCAAAGCCCGTTTGCAGGTAGGGCTCCGAAAAGAATTATCCCGATCGAGGCAAGAAATCCTGGGATTATGATGAAGATCTTTCGCCGCTTGAACCGGTCAGATAGGTAGCCGCTAACGGGTCCTCCAAAAATGCTCGCGAACATAATCAACGAGGCGAGTAATCCAGCGGTTCCAATCGAAAATGAGAGGTCGTTGTGAAGGTATCCATAGAGAAACTGGGATGCTGTGAAGATGCCGCCCCAAAGCCCTAGGACTCCAAAAGCGATAATCCACACATTTCGATTTTGAAACGGATGCAAAATTCCATCCCTCTCTCTTTCCGTGACAGTATCTGGAGGAATGACTGCTTGGCCAATCCCTGCTGATATCAAACCAAGTATTCCTCCCAATAATAGTCCCACGCGCCAACTGAACAATTCGACGATTATCGCCCAGATGAAAAGAGCCAGGCCGCCACCTATGTTAAAACAACTATTGTAGAGTCCAAGCACAACGCCCTCTTCTTCCTCCTTGAAGAGGGGCGTCAGAATACCGATCGCGGGCGAAAAAAACAGTGCGACGCCGACACCAAGAATAATTCGAGAAATCACTAAGACTGTGAAGTTGGGTGAAAGTCCCTCCGCAATTCCAGAGACAGAGAGAATAATCATTCCTAGCTGCGATGTGTTCTTTGCGCCCCAACGAGCAGACGCGATTCCTGCGGGAACCTGGAAGACCCCGGCTCCAGCAAGAAAGGACGCAGTCAAAACTCCAAGGGCAGGGAGATCGACCCCAAAGTCTTTGCCGATCTGAGGTAACGCAGGTGAGATATTGAACCAATTAATCGTGTATATGACCCTGGAGATGAGAACGGACGAAAGGACTATCCATCTTTTCTCCAAGGATTTTCGGGCTCAAATGAAATCTCGACTTTCAGTGATATTTGAGGGTCAGTGTTACCGTGAGAGTTCGATTAACGGGTCCTCCCTCATTCTTGCCCAGCAATCGCCAGGTCTCAAGATCCACTTCATCTAGTCCCAAGGGACATTTCCGTTGGGCCAGAGCAGTCATCGGACCCAAGAGACACCTAACAGACAAGAACGAATAAAGGCTTACTTGATGAAGCTCGCGATTGACACTATTGGATAGAATCGAAGTCACCCCCCTGGCTTTCGAGAGCCTGGGAGTGCGATCAATGAGCACGCAGGTCCGTACAAAGGATGTGACCATTCTATTGGATGCTGGGGTAGCGTTGGGACCGAGATTTCGGCTAATGCCTCACCCGAGAGAATTCGTAGCCCGGAACAGAGCCCGTGGACGAATCGAGGAGGCCGCGGATAAGTCGCAGGTAGTCACAATATCACATTATCACCACGATCACCATACCCCAAACTTTTCGGATCCTGTTTGGCTTGGAAGTAGCTATGAATCATTCGAGCGAATCTACAAGAGCAAACTGGTGCTTGCAAAAGACAGCCGGCGCAAGATTAACACTGCTCAGAGACGTCGTGGCTGGATATTTCGTCAGGCTGCCGCGAAGATCGCGGAGAAATTCGAAGCGGCTGATGGGAGAGAGTTTCAGTTCGGTGAGACGAAAGTGCGATTCCCGGAGCCAGTTCCACACGGTGAAGGCGAATCTGAGTTAGGATGGATCCTGCCTTGCATTGTAGAAAATTCAGGGGAGAAGTTTCTTTTTGCGCCTGATGTTCAAGGACCAGTGGTAAGCGACACTCTCGATCTCATTCTTCACGAGAAACCCGATCTTCTAGTACTGGGTGGTCCTCCAACATACCTTCAAGGCTACAGAATTAGCGACGAATTTTTTGTGACTGCACTTAGAAATATGGAATTGCTACTCAACAAGATTCCCACGGTAGTTATCGATCACCACTTGTTGCGAGATGAGGAATGGAAGAAGTTTCTTGAGCCCGTAAAGAACGCTGCAGCGCGGGCGGGAAATACTTTGATGACAGCTGCCGAACTTTTAGAAAAAGAACCAGATCCTCTTGAGTGTAGACGACAGGGCCTCTATGAGCAAGAGAGGCCAAACAAGGATTTCTTGGAATGGGTAAAATTACCTGAAGAAACCAGGGCGTCCACGCCTCCTCCAATTGTCTCTTGCTAGACAGCACATCGTAGACCTAACGACACCATTCTTATACCGAATGTTAACACCGGCCGCTGGGCGGTGGTGGGAGGGCTGGGAAGCCGGTCGTTTCCTGTAACCCGAAATCGACCTATGCGGGGGCCCGTTAACTTTGGCGAGCGGCAACCTCGACCAAGTAAAGGACCTAGTTGTCTACAATGGCATCCTGCCCCACCAGGTCGGCGGCGTAGGAGCGCTCTCTGAAGGGAGGGTTGCTACCTGCTCACGGTCGAATCCGGCGAGGCCCGGAAGGGAGCAGCCGTAAGGTCGACGTTCGACGCAGGTGGGATCCCAGGGTGGAGGAAATGGCTAGGACACCGTGCTTGGGAGAGATGCTCATTGCTAGGGGACGCTTCCACCGCCTTTTACCAATTTAGTGTGGGAGCATATGTCGGAAAATCGACAACTGCAGTAAGGTAGGAACAATAAGGATGGCTAGGCAACGATCAAAGTTATCGTGCTGTTCGCAGATGTGGTTTGGCTATCGGTGACTGAGCAAAGAACATTGTACGTTCCGACAGAACTGTATGCATGCGATGCGTGAGGGCCGGTGGCAGATGTCCCATCTCCAAAGTTCCATTGGTAGGTGTAAGGCGACGATCCCCCTGTGGCCTTGCAGGAGAAGGAGACTGCTTGCTTAGTTAGTGCTGGGCTGGGGGTGGCCGAGGCGGAGGCGATTAGGGCGCGTTTTATGTTGCTCGTATTCTGAAATTGGATTGATGTAGTCGCAAATACGTTCACCACTAGGAAGAAGAAAAGGAATGAAGCTACTAGAATAGATGGGGAGCGCATCTTTTGTTCTAAGTGACAGTCACTGTGAAGGTTGGCCCGGTGCCTGTGACCGGTTGATTGCTGCCTGCGCATACACTGATTGTGATTTGAGCTGTTGTCGCTGTATGTGGGGCAAGAATTGCTGGAAGACCTGTTGCTGGAGTCCAGGTAAGTGCATTGTTCGTCGAAGGGCAAGATCCGTCCGTTATGCCAGTCCCCGAAGCCGTAACTCGTGGACTATCAGTGGACGATCCTTGATTATCAATGCAAAAGAAGGCCTGAACTGCCGCGCCGCCTTGTGTCAGAGTCCAGGCGAGCGAGGTGAACCCAGTGTTCTTGTAGGAAATGTCCCCATCCATGGCGCAGGTTTGGCCGGTAAAGGTTGGTTGCGTTATGAAAATGTTCTGACCCGCCACGATCAGTGTCGTGTTGTTAAATGAAACTTGTGTCAATGCAAATCCCGTTCCGAAGATTAATACAGGGAGCAAGAAGACAAGAACTTTCACAATCTTTCCGTTCATAATGATTTTCGACCCAGCTTCTGACCTATTTAGCTTGGATCAAGGACCAGGATGCGAATTGTATCTGACTATACCGTTTTGTCGCCCAAAGTTGGAAGATATGGCCCCCAATAGCTCCGTCAAGTCCAAAACGCCCCTTGGGGAGTTTCCTACTAAACATTCGATATGTTCGATTGGTGTCGACAGGACTTCAAATCTCGCGATGCTTCGGCCCAGAAGATTTTGATGTGGTAGAGTGTGCTGAAGACGTCGCAAAGGAGAGAGGAGTATCCGTAGCGCAAATTGCTCTTTGCTTGCTCCTCAACCAGGGGGTTGCGCTCCCATAATCGGAGCCACGAACGTAAGGCCTGTCGAGGAGGCCATTGGGGCAGTAGACATCAAGTTAACCGATGACGAGATGGAGAGATTGGCGGAACTTTACAAGACTCATCTGATTTTCGGCCTCTCATGACCGAGCACTAGATCAGTGGTTCTGTTAGGTTTCTAAGCCCCGAGGTGCCTGAGAAAGAATTCCGTTATTTTCGAATAACATGTTACTCTGTTCTTGAACCTTAGCACGTCATGTCCCTCGTCTTCAAAGACGAGATATTCGACGTTGACGCCCCGTCTCCGAAGGTCCTTCACAATTTCTGCTGACTCAGGCTCTGGAACCCTAGGGTCGTTCTTTCCTTGGATGATCATGAGCGGGGAAGTTAGGTTGGCAAGGTAGGTCTTAGGTGAATGTTCAATGAGCATGTCTCGGTCCTTGTCAGGGTCACCGACAGCCAATCGGATGTAGGGCATCCAAGAAGGCGGTGTTCGCAAGGCCCATTTCGGGAGATCGTAGGGTCCAAACATGTCTACCGCTGCCTTCCACATGTTTGGAAACCGTGATGCCAGCGTGAGGGTCATGAATCCGCCGTAGGAACGTCCAACGACCGCTCTTCTCGTTGAGTCGATTCTAGGATCTTGCTCCAAATGCTTGAGTCCTTCGAGATGATCTTTGACATCGTTTCCACCCCAGTCACGGTCTACCAGCTTCATGTATTTCATTCCGTATCCAGTGCTTCCTCGCACGTTCGGGACGAATACTGCGAATCCGTTAAGCGTCAAGTATTGGATTAGTGGCATTGAGAACCAGGCAAAGTCGGGTCTCTCCTGACCTTGAGGTCCGCCGTGAACATATTCGACAAGCGGTCGAGGTCCCTGGTATCCTAGTTTCGGTGATGGTAGGTATAGCCGGGCCGAGACCCTGAGTCCGTCCCAAGTGGTGTAGCTAGCATCCTCGCCCGGCGATAAAGAGTCCGCGGGAATCCCTAACACACGCTCGTCTGAAAGACGAACCAGTTTGGCTGGGTGATTACCGGGATAGAGGAACAGTTGTGATGGCATGTTCGCCTTTGTGAAGGAAAGCACGTAGTCAACTGAGTGTTCTTGATCCTTGTTGACTTGCCAGTCGATTCCTTGGATGACGCCGTTAGAAAGCTCGTCTATCCCGCAAAGCGTCTTTGTAATTTCGAAAGATGGTGAGCCCTCGGGGAGGAACCGGCCTTCGTACACCCAAGAAGACCCGTCGATGTTGTAGATCAGAACGAACAAATCCTTCTCTACTTTTCTGGTTTCAACCAGTTCCCCAATTCCGGAGTGTCGGAGACCGCTAATCTTTACATCGACAGGCTCTGATGGAGAACCAAGTCCGAGGTAAGTTAGCCCTCCGGCGTCGTGATGGATGTTGGAGACAAACAGGATCCCTCGGTCGTCAGGAGTAAAGTTGCACCAGCCAATCCCGGAGGGCGGAATTTGCTCGCCGTGCCTTTCTTGTAGCGGAGACCCGTGCAAGAGTTTTCTTTCCTTCATTCCCGTCTCCCAACGATAGAGTACGACGTCTCCAGCTGTGTATCCGTCAGCAAGAACGACTTTTGTATGGTTTGAATTCACTCCTATGCATCGGTTTCCGTAGAGGCTCTTGCCAAACGACGTCACAACGCCAGTCGATAGATCTAATCTAATAGATTCTGTTTCTGGGTTCTTTCTATCATCTCGATGGAAGTACGCGACATTCTTCTCGGGGTCGCATTCTATACATGCTAGTTTTTCTCCTTGATACTCGTCTCCGAGGAGGTTTACTGGAATCCCTCCGTCGATTGGGATGAGCATCGGTTGATAGTTCTCGTTTCCCTGATAGTCCATCATCACTAGTACTTTTCCAAGTCCTGGAAAAACGTAGAAGTTGTGTCCATCCATCAGGTGTGGATTGACGAGTGCTTGACCTCCAGGAAGGAGAGGTCGAGGGATACTCCCATCTTTTTCCATGGAATAAAGACTGAGTACCCCGCTGAAATCGGACAGAAAGAACACCTTGTTCCCGACAACTCGAGGAACCAACAAGAGACGGGCGGACAAAAGCGACTCGATCGGGAAATAGGGCGTCACAGTCGGTTTGAGAACAGTCTCAGTTGTTGTCAAGACAAGTTCTATTGATTAAGGAAGTAGCCTGGCGTATCAAGTTTTTTCGAGAAACCCTAACCCATCTTGTACGAGGAACCCGGGAACGTTTAAAATGCCGGGTACACTTGCGACCCTGACCAAATCAAAGAATGATGAGTATGAGTAAGGAACTCAAGAAGATTCCAGAGGTCAAAGTTTTCGGCATGTGGCCGACCGCTGGAATTGAAGCCGAAGATCCCGGATTAAAGAGATACATCTCGGCTCGCCCAATTCTCCTTCCTCATACAAGCGGCAGGCATGAGCATCAGCGTTTTCGAAAATCGACAATAAACGTCGTGGAGAGACTCATCGACGATATGATGCGGCCGGGAATCGCTGGTGGGGGCAAGGCGCGTGCTATTAGTATAGTGAGAAACGCTTTCGAACTAATTAGCATCAAGACCAGAAAGAATCCCATTGAAGTTCTAGTACATGCTATTCAGAACGCTGCACCTGCAGAAGATGTAACAAGGATCGCATACGGAGGTATTGTGTATCCGATATCGATTGATATTGCACCCCAGCGCAGAGTCGACATAGCTCTGAGGCATATTACTCAAGGGGCACGAGCCGCTTCCCACAATAATCCGCGAAGCGTCGACGAGTGCCTCGCCGACGAGCTCATACTCGCGGCGGCGCGAGATCCGAAGAGCGCTTCCGTGCGCAAGCGAGACGAAATAGAACGAATCGCTTTATCTTCTCGATAGAGCGTTTCCGTCGTCCCTCCCTTTTTTCGCTTGTCTCCACTTTTGGATAAGTAGAACGCCGCCTCCAATAGCTACCCCAACTAGCATCGAGGCTAGATATCCGTTCAAGAAATAGCCAATGGGCCAGGCGTTGTGAGAAATCCATTCTTGCATGTATGAGTTAGACTGATACTCCGCCGAGGCAGCGGACAAAAGGAGCACGACTACTACGAATTGGATGAAAGCGATCAAGAGGGTCGCGTCGATTCGCCGGTCTTGGTGCGTGTCCCTCAATTGTTTCCGCTTGTCTAATGAGATATCGCGGGGAAAATAACTTGTGGTCACGTGTCCCATCTTTATACGATGCTTGTCTGCGCCAGTTGTAGCTTGTTTATCCCGGAAAAAGAAGAACAACGAAACTCTCTTCTCAGTTCTCAGCTTGAGAGGGCGGGGACGCTCCTTCGAAATGGTGCCGTGGATCAGGTTGATGGCTACAAAAGTAGGTTTGAGGCTGTTGAAGGCCTATATGAGAAACTGTTCGCGAACCTAGTGCTGTCAAGATTCGAATACTCCTCCGTATTCCAGACTGCCGAGAAAATCTTCGGGTCAGACACAGTCCCGTTTGCCGCTGTAGATGGTACTGAATACTCGCGTCCACTGTTTGATCTTGTAGTTTTTCTGGGTGGAGCATTCGCCTCGCGCGGTTTGGTCCGGTTTTCGTCGACGGGCCCTCCCTCGGTTAGTTACGATGAGCAATTTCTATGCTCTGGAAGGGCATTGTCAAGCTGCGTTCCCGTCTATGTCAGTGAAGTTCCTGAGATCGATCAAAGCTTCCTCCATCCCGGTCAGAGTTCAGAAATCTCCTTGGCAATGCCCTTGACGGACGAGTCGATAGTTAACAACTCAACAATACCGATGTGGATAATGACATTCTCAGAATTTTACCTCGCGTACAAGCTTGCCTCGGGGTCGAATGGCCCAAGGATCATTTTCTTGGACAGAAGTCTCGCTACAAGTCTCGCCTCCCTCATTTACGACACTTCAAAGAGAAGGTTGTGGAAGTCCAATGGGTCGCTCCACGGGTTCGAGGTACTAGGAGAGCAAATCGATGAGAATGATCTTGCCCTCGGACGTCATCATATTGACAATCCAGGACTCGACCTCCCTGCTCCCCGTGGAGACTATCTCCGGTACCGATGCTGGCTAGCGCTTGAACGTCATGGACCACAGAGCTTGGATTCCCTCTGCACGTTGCTATCTGTTACCCAGCCGGATAGGCGTAGGCGAATACAACGGATCCTCCGAAATTCGACGAAAGAAGGGCTCTTGGAAGAAGTTCTCGGAACGTACTCCATGAAACCCCGATACATAGGGACTTGGACTCGAATTCGGACACTTGTAGAAACGGTAGGAAGCAGAATGTTCGAGGACAAACCTGGGCAGAATCCTATGCGGATTTGGAAGAAGAATGAATGGCATTGGTTGACAACTCAAGACCTCGCATTTCTGACACTCTTTACTCTCAATCTGCTTGTGGAAGAATGTTGGCGCCGGAGAATATTGCTCGTGGGCCTTACGAAAGACACCGCCGCCAGAGATTTGAAGAATCATCTTCTCCCCGTTCTCACTTCCAACAAGATATGGGCACCCAAGATTACACAAGAACAATTGGGAAAAATTCCGAACACTGATAGAATGATGCTCCAAGCCCTCAGTCTGTTCCATTATGAGTCGATGAAGGTCCCATGGACCCTGACCGAATATGACTCGGCATTCCTAATGATAGTCCCTGACTTTGCAGGGCAGCCAGGATTTGTTAGTGGAGCGATAAGAAACAAGATTACTCCGGAAAGACTGTTCCTGAAGTCCTACGTTCAGCTCTCGCAGACAGATATTGATCCGCGGCTTCGAAGCAATGTTCTGCTCCTAGATCGGCTCTGCTATCCAGAGTTCGATCATCGGATCGACTCAACTCTCGAGTTCAAGCACGCGTACGGTAGTGCAGAGGAAATTGTACGGCCGATTGTCTTCAGGGATAAGACCGTTCCTAACCCTGTTCAAGAGCTGGTCATGCAAATGCTCGTCGCCATGACGAGTAACAGTATTCCTGAAGCCTTTGGATACAACAAGCCCCTGTTCATAGCCGACAAAGTGGCGAAGTGGCATAATGAGGAAATGAGACGAATCATCGATACGACTGGTAAATGGCTTATGAACAATCCAGGGCTGAGAAGATTCGTTTTCTATATGAGCACTTTCAGGGAGAGGAGGACTGAAATTGAAACAAATCGGCGAGACAGCCTCTAACAGATACTTCACCGACTTCGCAGGTCGCTTCCACGCTCGATTGGCTGCGCTCACGCCCGCCTACCTGCCAACCGCTCATGAGCTGACTGGCACATCCGCCCGGTATGAATGCCGAGTCAAAGTGGAATATCACAAGGATATCATGGGCATGATTGAGGAGGGCATGCTCCTCGCTGTCCGGAATTTCAAGTCAAACTCGGTTCATCAGAGATACTCGTTGATGGTAATTTCTCGAGTCTGGCCGGATCACTATGGGCTGAAAGGCTTGAACGACACGAGCTACTATCCGATGCAGTTCGAGATCATAGAGCAGTCAGTCAACGACTGGAACACCAGCGACAAGTCAACCATGATGGTTCAGATCAGCGCAGTCCCGATCAACTATGACCTGATCATAAGCGAAGACGGAGAGCCCAGGTACGAAAAAGGATTCACCTATCCAGTAATCGCTGAGGAAGCTCACATTCTAAACCGCGACATGATCAGCCACATGTACAACTCGCGGACCTTGGCAAAACTCGGGTTCAACGCGGTTGACAAGAGCAACGGCGACGCGAGGAAAGACCCGAGAGTCGGGACTATCCAGATGTTCGAATCGATGGA
>CAYRXJ010000003.1:0-24538 GCA_964428235.1 uncultured Candidatus Bathyarchaeia archaeon
TCGACGCGTCAGCCCGATCCACAAGGTCGATTCCCGGGACAATTGAGCCAATATTCCCATCCTCGTCGACGAGAGTCCACACGCTTCCATCCACTTCAAACTCTCAAGGACATACGCGCAACTTGCTGGATCCGCTCTTTGGCAAGACCAGTCCATTAGGATCCCCTCAGCTCTCAACAGACAGCGCTTCGTCCGTCTCAATTAGCGCTGGCTTCGACGGCCTCAACCAGACCCAAAGTTGCACTTGCGTACCCCCCGATGTCCAACTCGCGGCGGGTCCCGCCCAGATCGTGGAGATGGTGAACCTCGAAGGCGGAGTGTTTGAGAAGAACGGTCTCTCCAACAAGACCTTCTCTCTCTCATCGTTTTATCATGTGGGTTCTGATTTCCTCTCTGACCCGAAGATCCTTTTCGACAGTCAAAGCAACAGATGGTTCACATCCCTTGCCGATGTCACGCTAAAGAGCGTCTTTGTGGCGGTCTCCACAACAAGCGACGCGAATGGGATCTGGACGGTTTACCGTTTGAGTGCCGGAACTCTTCTTCCGGATCAGCCGATCATAGGAATAAGCGATGACAAGTTTGCGGTTAGCGTCAATGGCTTCATCTCGACCAGCTTCGCTGGCACAAAATACTGGATTTTGAACAAGGCTCAGATGCTAACAGGATCCTCCGTCTCCCTGTTCACCTCGACTATTAACAGCGGCTTCTTCTCTATTCATCCCGTCCAATCTCAAGGTCCGGCAACGACTCAGTATATGGTTGGCAATATTGTCTCGGGAGGTGTGATCTCTCCAACCACAATGGAACTTTTTACTGTTAAGGGAGTCCCTGGGGTATCGACCGTAACGACCACCACCGCGTCTTTTACAGTCTCCTCGATCAATTCTCCTCCCAATGGAGCACAACCAGGAACCACTTCCACGATCAATACGGGCGACGCACGAGTTCAGGACGCCATATGGTCTAGGGGACTCATTTGGTATACCTTCGGCGACGCATGCACTCCCGCGGGCGATTCCCAAATGCGGTCATGCATTCGACTCACGCAAATTGACCCCACGGGCTCGCAGCCGTTGGTAAAACAGGATTTCGACTACGGCGCAAACAGCATATACTTCTATTATCCAGCACTAAGGGAAGATGGTCTTGGCAATCTAGAGATAGTATACGGTCTCTCGTCGCAATCGAACCGTCCAACTATCCAAGTAGCTGACCAAGCGATAACCGATCCCGTCGGGAGCATTGGACTAGCGCAGACACTAAAGACTGGGTCAATCATAGACTCTAGCAATCGATACGGAGACTATTTTGGAGCAGGAGTCGACCCGACCGACCCTTCCGTAATTTGGGTAGCGGGCGAGTATGACTCCAGCACAGGCGGGACATGCGGAACATTCGGACCTTGCTGGCTGACCTTCATTGGAAGCATAGTCATGAGTTCCAATGCTGGAGGCGGCGGTGGCCGTTGGGTTACTTGAAGCCTGGAATACTCGTATGAATGTAGAATCGCGCTGGACCCGGTTCAACAGATATTGAAGCTTATTTGTGACGACGACCATCTTCTAACTTGAGTCAGGTCGTGTCTAGGAACCTCACAACAGTCCTTGCTAAAGGCGAAAGAGGGCAGGTAACGATTTCCGCGATGCCGATCGACCCGGACACTTTCTTCACAGTTCTCCCTTTAGATATTTTATCTAAGATCGGCGCATGTCGAGAATCTCGAAGAACATTGCTGAGCTTGCACGCAGGGCAAACGGTTGAGTCGCCAATATTCTCGTTGAACCTCTGTGCTCACGGACGAGAAGACCCGACTCTCGCGATCACATTTGATGGTGCACAGCCTGTGCTCGGGGCGAAGTTCCTGGAGGATCTCGGATTAACGATAGATTCACGGTCTGGGTCACTTGTTCCATCAAAGCACCAGGGCTATGCCTCCGACCACAATCTCTAGGAAAAATGTTCACTGGCGCGCGCACTCGAATAATTCTGCACTGTGATCTTGACGCATTCTATCCCTCATGCGAGATACATCGAGACCCAGCCCTCAAGGGAAAGCCTCTGATCGTCGGGGCGGACCCAAAAAATGGGAAAGGGAGAGGGGTCGTCACGTCTTGCTCATACGAAGCGAGAAAATTCGGCGTTCGATCCGGTATGCCAGTCAGCACTGCCTGGAGACTCTGTCCTAATGGAATATTTGTCCCACCCGACTTCGGACTCTACGGTGAAACTTCCGAGCGTGTCATGGACATTCTGCGAGAGTTTGCGGATATTTTCGAACAGACAAGCATTGACGAGGCCTTCATGGATGTAAGTACTAGATGCAAGACCTACGATGATGCAAAGACTCTGGCACAAAAACTGAAGGCTGCCCTACTCCAACGCGAAGGCCTCACTGTCAGCGTG
This sequence comes from uncultured Candidatus Bathyarchaeia archaeon, assembly GCA_964428235.1. Taxonomy (GTDB): domain Archaea; phylum Thermoproteota; class Bathyarchaeia; order 40CM-2-53-6; family 40CM-2-53-6; genus 40CM-2-53-6. Next base: position 2,407 of record CAYRXJ010000003.1, read on the forward strand.
GGGATTTCTCCAAGCAAATCCATATCCAAAATGGCATCAGACATGCAAAAGCCCGATGGGCTTACAACAGTTGAACCGGACTCCGTCGACAAGTTTCTCGACCCATTACCTGTGAACAAGATTAGTGGAGTCGGCAAGAAGACGACTGAATATCTCAACGCTAAAGGAATCGAGACGGTCGGTCAGCTGCGCCAAGTGGAAGCAAAGAAGCTCACGGACTGGTTCGGCAAAGGGGGCGTTTGGCTTTGGGCCATAGCCAACGGGATCGAGGAAACTCCCGTAGAAGAGCGAGGTCTGAGGAAGTCCATCAGCGTCGAGCAGACCTTCGAGAAAGACATCCAGAACAAGACGATGGTTCGTGACGCTCTGGAATCTTTGAGTCACGAGGTTCACGATCGACTCTTGGCAGAGGGATTATGGTATCGGACCGTCGGGATCAAGGTCCGGTTCGAGGGGTTCGTGACATTCACCCGTGAAAAAACACACACTGGCTATGTAGATGATCTTGGTGTAATCCAAGAATATGTAACGTTGCTTTTCAGAGAGTTTGAGAAAGATCGTAGACGAATGAGATTGGTCGGAGTTCGCTTGTCCGATCTCAAGCCTGCCGAAGGGAAACAGGCAAGACTAGCCTAGTGTGACAATCAGAAAAGAAAATCTGGTGAGGCCTCCTAACGAGGCCTCGAACCAACGAGCGACCCACTCAAGCTGTGAGGGGTCTCTCTTTCAGGTTGGGAACTTCGAAGAACGGCGCTAGTGTCGCCTTCACTGCGCGTTGTGCTTCAACGGTGAGCTGTTCGAAACCCTTTCCGCAGAATGGGCAGTTCTCGAACTCTCCACGATCGGCTTTCTTTGCGAACCATTCTCCACAGTGCCAACACTTCACTACTGCTGTTACACACATCTTTGCAATTTCACCTCCGCAATACCTCTTGTCTAAGTCCGAGTGTCTCTCCCAGTCTACTTTTAAGCGCAACGATGAGCACGAAACTGCCGACCGTCGCGACTGTACGTTCAAAGAACATGAATGGTGTAATTATCGCCCAAACCGCTCCAGTGAGTCCACCTATTCCAATGATCAGAATGTTCAGGGTAACCTGCCAGACCATAGCAGTGTAAAATGCGAGGAGCCCAGTCAACAGCGGACCCTTACTTGACAACGCGAGAGGCAGAGAGGCGATAACGATAACGTATGGTGCAAGCCACAGCAAAGTCCCCTTGGAGAATTCGATGTAGTAACCGGCGCCTAACAGGACATAGGCCCACGAAAGTGTCGGTCCGTATCTGAAGTGGAAGCTGAAGCTTCCAAGTGTTATCGAGATGATCGGAATTGCCATTGCGAAGAAGGGGAGAACGGGGAACGTCCCTGTGCGGAATATTGCCATTCCGAGACTTCCGACAATCGCGGTAACGGTGGCCACTCTAGGTCTCGATAACGCCGCGATGAGGGGAACGGTGACGAATTCAAGGCTGATGAACGCAGCGCCTCCGATGAACGCGTCCACCGGAATGAATGTTGTTACAATGTAGAGTGCTGCCAGAGATGCGGAGAGGGTGAGTTCCTGCGTTGTGAGGAGTCGGTTTTGAATCCGTTGAGTTTCCATTTTGCCTCCCTACACCGGGGTTTCTTTTGGCGCAACGGGTGGAAGGCTCCACTCACGCGCCTATTGATTGCCCCCCGGGAAGCTCTAATTTTAAGACTTGCACGCCCTTATTCGTTAGACAGCGGTCGGTTAGAAATTGGTCAGGCTGAGCAAGCTTTCGTATCTGACTCTCTGGGTTGTTCAATTTGATCAGTCGAAGAAGCTCTACAAGGACTTGCTTGGGCTCCCGGTGGCTGAGGAGAACGAGAATTTCATCATGTTTGATACGAAGGGATCCAGACTCGCGCTCCATCGTCTGACGAAGGCCTCTCCGATATCTCGTTCCACGGTCGAAGTTCACCTTGAGGTTACGGATGTTGACGAGGTTTACGAGTCTTTGAAGTCGCGGGGAGTGAAGTTCGTAGAGCCACCCGCTAACCGTCCTTGGGGTACCAGGTCCGCGGGTCTCAAGGATCCTGAGGGATACTTTGTAGAAATCGTTGGTCCGTTAAGACCAGGGGAGCCCGCGAAGGGAAGCTAGATCTACTACTCTCGCCTAGATCTTTTTCTTCAGTTTTTTCTCTGATTTCAGTATTGTTGATTGTGGAAAGTAGTAGGGTACTGTTTGATATGCGCTTGGCGGAGTAGTTTCCGGACGCACTTCGTGGACTATGTGTTCTTCAGGGGGCAAGATCTCTAGGATTCCGGCTTGGCTGTGGACTCTGTAGTTGTTTAGGCCCTGGTGGTGAAGGAACTTATGGATTAGCAGTTTCACGTCCTTCGTTTTTGCCCCATCGATGTGGAGCTGGGTTCCCTTGCTTCTGATTTTTCCTTCAATTTTTGACTTCAAGAATTGAGCCGCTTCGTCCACCCTGTCTTTGATAGCCCTCAGTTCAATGATAAGCGGTGAATCTGGCATTACCTTAACCTAGAGAGTGCATTGGCTGTTTAAACTTGAGACTTTTCAACCGTGAACCATTCTGAAGTCCCCAAATTATTCTAGGAATTCTTGAACCCAGCTTTTTTTCGCGACTTTTTCAGCAGAGTCTTCTTTAGAAAATCGCTATGCTTGTTAAATCGGTATGCTAGCGAAATCGGCATACCGGTGAAATTCTCTAGCCCCCCGGGCCTATCCAAATCTCCAGCCGTTCGCGGTTCGTGAAGTATCCTGCGGATGCTCGAAAACCATTTTTACTATTCTTCGTCGGAAAGGTCGGCTTAGCATTATAGAAGCATCAACTATCCAATAATCGTTGACATATGCTGTAGTGTCCGCATGCTCAAGACAAAGATAGTCGCCCTACTGGGCATCAGCCTAACACTCACTAGCCTCCTGTTAGGATCCCGGATCCTAGGTTATCAGCGTGCCGTCCTAACCCTTCAGGTGGGCGGTCTATTTCTTGTCCTAGGCGGTTTCTTCAGACTATACAACCGCGAGAGTATCTATCCAGTCCTCGAAAGACTTTACGACCTAGAGGAAGTCGAATGATTCCCTATTTCCTGGCTTCTTCCTTGTAGAACTTGGCCAGTTCCAGCGACTCTCTCGCCTGCTTCTCCAGTTCGTCCATCGATGGATAGATCGCTCGATAGACTTCCAGAGCGCCCTTTCCGGACCTTACGTGGACCATGTATGTTGGATATGCCGCATGCCGAAGCATCTTCTTGCTCTCCCAAGACTCAGCTCGGTCTCCATCGGCATATCGGACATGAATGTCCGAAAAATGAACGGTCTCTCCGAGCTCGGAGTTCATCTTCGTCGCCAGTGCGCGGAACAGTGGCTTTTGCTCCATACAACCTGAACATCCATCTCGTGTGATTGCCGTAACGTAGACTACCCCCAGCTCCTTCGCCAATCCTTCAGCGACATCTCCATTCGAAAAGTTCAGCCGCCGAAATTCTACTAGTTCAACGCCATCGTTGATCTCGACCTGGCTGGAAACTGTCATCTTAGCCAAGACAACAGGGATACATTGCTCGATATAAGAGTAAACATTCGCGGGGGAGACGATCAGACTTCGAAAAATAAGGGGAGTGGTCCCTGTTCTAGGGACCAGAGCTTACCCATGTTACAGAGAAGCTGGTGCCGTCGCTAGATGGGTTAGACGGTGACGCTTTAGTCGCTCCGGAGCTCGTGACCATGGTAATCTTGTGCACGTTAGCGAAGGAGTTGAACGCGCCAGTCGTACCGCTGATCGTCGCGTAGCAAGTGCTGCTCACAGAAGTATTGTCGAGACCAAAGCTTGCAGTTCCAAAGTTCGCCAGTGGCAATATGCCGCCGCTGCTTGACGGAGCTTCTGCGATCCACTCTGCGGAAGACTGCTGTGCTCGGTTGACCCTTGATGAAGTGCTGAAGCTTTGTCCAGTCGTCGTGTCAGTGATGCTGACTGTGAAGCTTCCGTGGCCACCTGCTTTTACCTCGGCGGATATTTTGTCACCTGGATGAACAGTGATGCCGTTTATGATGAACGATGGATGCGGGAAGAACTCGTACCAGGCATAGTATGTCGGCGCTCCACCTTGACAGTCGGAGTCAGTTCCAGTCTGTTCCACAGTGCCCGAGCTGTAGCCGTCGATGCCTACCCAGAAACTCGAGTACTGGTTCGTGCCCGGACATGTTCCCTGAATCGTCGAGACGACCCAGGACCCTTTCGCGTCGCTAACTGACCCTGATGGGCCTGTTACTGCGAATCCGCTCCAGTTGGTGCTTGATACACTGTCGTTGTGAATTCTTGGCGCGACGATTATCGATTGGGCTGGAAGTGCTGCGGCGAAGCTTAGAGTCGACAGGAAGATGATTGCTGATGCTGCTAGTGTAGCTGATGCGAGATGTTTTGGTAACATTTTTTTCTCAAGCTTTTTTCTGCCCGGAAAAACAAAAGATAAGTCTTGTGGGTTACTTTGCCCGCTATTTCGGAAATCTCTCAAATGACAGGTATCACAGTAGAGGCGACTAAAGTCCAGTCTAACCCGTTCCGGGCTCGGGCCGCAGTTCTACGATCAGCCCGTCGTTCCATTCGTATTTGGCTTTCATAAGCTTCGAAATTTGTCTGGCCAGTTCCGGCTCTTCCTCAGGGTCCACGACGCGCCCGAGTCCATGATACTTGTCACCGTCAACCTCGAAAAACAATTTCGACTGGGTCTTGATGTTCCGAACCCAATGGGCCTCATCTCTATACTGCGAGATCAGATAGTAACGTCCTTCGTGCCTAACATACCAGATCTCTATCCTGTGGGGCGATTTGGTCTTCCAACCCTCAGTCGTCAGATAGAGGAACTGATGCTTTGCGTCCGTCAGAAAATCAACCTACTTTTCAGTTCGCATCTATGGAATCAGATCTTTGACTTCCCTGGGACATAAGCAATACCTTGAACCTCCACCTTCATACCAAACAGTAGGTCTCCCGCCTGCACGGTTGTCCGTGCCGGCTTAGGCTCGCTGAAGAAGCCTGTGTATGCCTCGTTCATTGAGGAAAAGTCAGCAAGGTCTCTCAAGTACACTGTTGTCTGAAGGACGCAATTCATGTCCGAGCCGGCGCTCTCAAGTATTTTCCGGAAATTCTCAAGGGTTGCTTTCGTCTGTACTTTTACGTCGCCTTCTATTATCTTGCCATTCTTGTCGAACGGTCCTTGGCCTGAAACAAATAATAGTTCTCCAAACTTCAGCGCTGGCGAAAATGGAAGTCCCAGGGGTGCAGATCCTGCGCTCACAAGTTCCTTCTTCAACCGAATCCTTGATGAATCCTTCTTGTCTGCGTTTAAGAGTTGAGCTTACATAACTTGGAACCGATCAAGATGCTTGACAAGACCGTTTCGCCTCCTGATCTTCGCGGTCCAATTCCTCTCAGTCTCATCGAAGAGGCCAGAGAACGGATCAAGGACACCGTTGTACGCACTCCTCTTGTCCGTTTGAATCTAGACGAGGCTCCAGGTGAAATATTCTTGAAACTTGAGAATCTTCAACCGACAGGCTCCTTCAAAGTCAGAGGCGCGAGCAATGCAATTGCCCTAGCCGGCCCGGAAGCAAACCATCGGGGCGTCTATACTTGCAGTGCGGGAAATATGGCCCAAGCACTAGCGTGGCAAGCTCAACGGAGAGGGATTCCGTGCTCAGTAATTGTTCCAGATAATGCCCCAGAAACAAAACTGGCAGCGATCACACGGTACGGAGCCAAGATCGTCCAAGCACCCTTCGATGAAGTCTGGAGGGTAGTCGTTACCCATCATTACAGGCCCCTCGAAAAATCCGTTTTCATTCATCCATTCGCCGACGTCCAAATGATGGCTGGAAACGGAACAGCAGGTCTCGAGGTCCTTGAAGATCTACCTGACGTCGACTCTGTCGTTGTTCCGTTTGGGGGCGGAGGTCTTTCTGTTGGGATTGCCTCAGCAATTCATGCGAAAAAACGCCAGACAAAGATCTTTGCCGTTGAGCCTGAGACGGCAGCGCCCTTGTGGGCATCCTTTGCAGCCGGCTCAGCGCAAGAGATCGAGAGGGTTCCAAGCTTCGTTGACGGAATCGGTGGGAAAAGCGTGTTGCCGGAAATGTGGGATCGAGCCCGAGTTCTACTGAAGCCCTTGGTCGTTTCGTTGGCAGAGATTGCTACGGCCGTTAGGTTGTTGGCTGAGCGGAACCGGGTTGTTGCGGAGGGAGCCGGGGCTGCAGGAGTTGCAGCGGCGGTCAACGGAAAAGCTGGACGAGGGAAGATCGTCTGCATTGTGTCGGGTGGGAACATTGACTTGGTGAAACTGGCGACTATTCTGGATGGCGGAATTCCATAGCTACTGCGCAATCAAAGTTAGAACATAAGATCCCAAGAGTTTGCTTGCAAATATCACGAGTATTCCTAGGACAACCATCTTCACGGCAGATGTTGTAGCGGATTGTTTCAAGGTCACCCCGCGAAATGCGCCTAGTAAGAAGAGTAGTAAGACTCCCGTTAGAATTGACGCAGTGACTGAGTATGTCTGGGGAAAGACTACCAATGGGAAAAGCAGAACAAGAGATGCTAGGGCTGATGTCGTTGCTGTGACGATTCCGGATCCTAGGGCTCTTCGATTGATCCTTCCGACTAATTTGGTTACTTTGGGATGTTCAGTCGTGATAGGTGCAGGCTTCTTCTTGTTTCCATTGTTCAGTTTTGACCGTTGACGGTTAGTGTGCTTGATCGCTTCTAGTAACTGGGTCTTCTTTTCATGTGTTTCCGATAGATACGTTGCGGCGAAGACGGATAGGGCCCCTGCAACGGCTCCTCCGACTCCAGTTGCGAATATCTGGACGGGGACAAGTGCGGCTGATCCGGCGGCTGAGATTATTCCGAGAACGGAGAAGAGACCGTCAATTGATCCGAAGACGAGTTCCGCGCTTCGGCTCCCTGTTTCTTCGATGACTAGTTCTGTGCTTTGTACTGCCAGGTTTGTTCAGCCCGGAGGAGGGTTTTGGTAGGGGATGTTCGGGATTTCTTCCGCATGAGCGTGCTGTTACTCTGTAACGGTATCCTTTGGAAATCTGTCCTTTGGCGGGAAAACGTCCACTTTCAGCCCTGATCTCTTTTTTGGGAGGGGGTGAGAACAAACCCGTATGTTTCACACGGGAGAAGTCGAGTTTTCGCAACGCCATCCAAGCTGACTATAACGCTAGATCAGCAAAACTCGCCCATTCTCCCTGCCAGCCAGCGAGAGATCAGAAAATTGGTGGGGATTGCGCTTAAAAAACCTGAGTGAGCTAAGATGCCTTTCCCTTATCTAGAGCTTTGGGCTACCCTCTAGATGCACCGAATGGAATAGGGTGCGTCTTTAGGTTCCTTTGCGTGGAACCGGCTCCCGCGTTCTTCGCAGCGAGCGCCGCATCAAGTAGCACCTTGGCCAAGTCATCAATCGAGCCAAAACTGGTGTCCAAGACCAGATGATACAATGACCAGTCGTCAACACTGAACCCGTAGTGTCTACGATAGCGCTCCGCCTGAACGCCCTCACGGTGAAGTGTCAACCTTCGTGCCTCCTCGAGACTCACACTGTCCCTCGCCGCAATTCTCTCCAGCCTGACCACCAGCGACGCAGTTAGCAAGACCCTGAGATCAGAGACCTCGCGCAAGACCCAACCTGCAAGTTGGCCATCAACAACCACATCACCCTTCTCAGCCTCCTGCATCGTTTTTTCATCGACGAGTCTATCGATGGAGGAGTCTTCGGCGGCGATCTCCTGGAATTTTTCCAGTGAAACCTTACGTTCATCAGCGAGTTTCCGGAAAAGCACTCCAGCCGATACATGACGATGTGTTAGAGAGTTTGCGAGTCTTGTCGCGTATGTGGATTTGCCTGATCCGTGTGGACCGCTGACGGTCACAATCAATCTTCGGAACCTGAGGCGCGCGTGACACGCCTGATCTCGGAGGCCAAGCAGTTGCCACACAAGATCCCAGCATATGGCCGCGAGGGAACGCGCGAGCTCTTCGCGATCCCAACCAGGCTTCCGGTAACGACACCATGCAAGTTCCCGCCGCAACGAGTGCACTGGGCGTTCGCATGAGTCTTGGCCTCAAAGTGGTTCGTCCGACGTCCAGATGGCAGGGTAACCACCTTTCTTCGACGCCCATGTGTTCTCTGGGAGGGGCGAGTCAATTCGAATCACTCGCTGGTGTCGGAGTCATCGAGAATGAGGACGCGACCCCGAACAGCCTCGATAGGGGAATGCTAAGTGTGAACGAGCAGATGAGATACCAGTAGAACAAGGACAGGACCGAAAACGCTTGGTTTGCAGTAACTGTCGTGAACGGAAGAATCATTGGCGCGTAGGCCACAGGGATCGCGCCTACGGCCCTAACCACCGTATAGTAGATCAAGAGAAACGGAATGATCGTGAACGGGTACGTCTTAAACTGCTCGAAGGTTGACCGAGAGCTCATCTTCATCATCGCCGACTGGCGCCTCATCAATTTTTCAAGCGCCTTCTCATCGCGATCCTTGCGAGCTTTCCTGACAGCGTTTGTCCAGGCCATGTATTCGCGCCTCGAGTTCGCGATCATCTTGTAGTCAACGAGAAACCTGTTCGCCGACATTGTGATCAGCGACAGGCAAATCGCCGCACCTAGCACGAGCAGTGTCGCTGATGGTGGATGGTTGTAGGGAAGGAGGGGCCTGGCCAGTGTGTTGAGAATATCGTCGATAAAGCTCATTGTAGCGTTCTCTTCTGTATTAGAGCAAGTAGGTCCTCTGCTGCTCGACGTTGATTTCCGTCGGGATTCGGGACAATTTGGATGGGTGCACCGGCTAGCACCGCGTTAGCGCTGGCCATGTATCTTGACCATTCCAGGTCCTCCCTAGCTTCATCGACAGTCTTGCTGTCCCTCTCACGTGTCCGGTCCATGTTTCTTCTCTTGGCAATATCCTCTGGATCTGCTTCTATCAGAATGATGAGGCCCGGATGTAGCTGCTCGAGAACGCGTCGCGGTGTACCTGGATAAATTCCGTCTTTCGTCCGGACGAACATGTGAGTGTCCACGACAACCGCACTTTTTCCTCCGGACTTGCCGATGTCTCGCGCGGCTTGCTCCTGGATCTTGGCTTGAACCTCAAGGTCCTGGCGGCGCATGTGGTCGCGGTGAACAGTCTTGCCTCGTTTTCGGAAGAGCTCGTTCATGACATTCCCGAAGTTGACGATCCTCAGTGGAATGTTCTTTTCGCGAGCGACCGCGTCGAGCTCTTGGAGGACGGTGGTCTTGCCGACCCCTGGTATCCCAGCTACTATGATGGTCCTAGTCATGGTCTCACCCGCCGAGGAAGCCCTTGACTCCGGGATATATCTCAGTAATCCTCTCTTTCACCAGAATTTCGTAATACTGTTCTATGATGCCCACGGTCAGCAAGATACCTGTTCCGGTACCAAATGCCCCTAGAAAGTCCGCGCCGCCGGCGATAGCTCCGATTGTAATGCCGCCAATCACAGTCACAGTTGGAATATACCGGTCAAGAATTTGCTTGATTGTCGTGCCTGATCGTCTGAATCCTTCTACTTGCATTCCAGAATCGATCAGCTGCTTTGCGACAGTCTTGGAGTCCATCCCGCCGACCTCGACCCATGTTACCGCGAAGAACACGCATGTGAGTACGAAGATCCCGAGGTAGACCGCGGCACGAATCGGATCGGCGAGTACAATCGTGATTGATCGCGGGGCGAATGTGTAGTACGCCAGTCCCTTGGCAGGAACTAGCTGAGCGTTCGTAGAGCTTGTTGGGACGAAGCATCCTGGCACAAGTGTCAGGAAAAAGTTGAGCGGCGTGTTGCTAAGGCACTGGGGATTGTAGCGCTGAAAGAGAAGTTGTCCGATAAAGAAGATGTTTCCGAACAGGGCGGCAGCGAATATGACGGGTATGTTGCTAACGTAGAAGAACTTGATCGGGAAGCGTCCTCGAAAGCCTCGGTATCGCGCGTATGAGACTGGGACTTCAACTCGCAACCCGTTGAGGTAGATTATCAGAGTGAAGACGCCGAGTGTCGTGAATAGTCCGATCATGTCAGGGAGCCCGCTTCCGCCTCGGTAGAGAGCGCTCCACCATGCAGACAGGCTGCCAGGGTTTGATAGCGCTGGTCCGACTGACTGTGCGAAGGCGAAGATTGCGCCCAGGTATTTACCATCGGAGACTGGCGAAATCGGGCCGATAGTGCTCCAGACGATAGAGAGACAGACTCCGGCAGCTATGAAGAGGCTGATGCCACTTCCGAAGCCCCAGTTCTTCTGCAGCATCTCGTCGAGTAGTATGATCACTACTCCCGCAACCACAAGTTGCACCAGTATGAGGAACTCGGCTTGCAGGCTTGGAGTGATTAATTGGCCCTGGCTGTTTGTCACATTGTATGCTCCTCCGATCAGGAATGCTAGTCCCTCGAATATGGTCATGAACACCGACAGTACTTTGCTCGCCCCTGTGAACAGCGCTCTGTCCGCTGGGTTGGAGAAGTCCACGTTGATCATTTTCGATCCTGACAATACTTGTAGGATCAGTCCGGCGGTGACGATGGGTCCGATTCCTAGCTCGACTAGTGTTCCTCGGTTTGACGCGAATATCACTCGCAGTGGTCCGAACTGGTCGTTGATGTTGCCGGTGTGAGTGATGCCGTAGATCGGCGTTTCGGCCATTATGAGATAGACTACTAGTGTGATCGCTGTCCAGATCAGTTTCTCTGTGAAGCCCACTTCTCGCTGTGGCGCTTTGACTCCGGGTAGGACTCTGGTCAGGGGTTGGAAGAGTTCTATGAACCTGACCGTTAGTGATCAGTCCTGTTTGGTTTTTGCTGGGAGGACGATTTCTCCGCCGGCCTTTCCAACTTTTTCTTGGGCCCGCTCGGAGGTCTCGCTAACAATTATTCTTAGCGGCCGGCTTATTCCGCCTGATCCCAACAGCTTGTGGTAGCCAGCTTTCCCCAGATCAACTTCGACCATGTTGCCAGCCTGTTTCGCGCTGCCCTCCGCTATCAAACGGTCAAGCTGAAGAGAAAGATCACCGACATTGATCGCGCTTGTTGATTTGGGATGGATCGGAACAAAGCCTTTGCTGCCGACGTCAAGATTGTACCGTATGACGGCAGACCACTTGTGGCGTTTCCAGCCAGCATTCCCATGTCCACCGAGCATTCCACTGTCGCGATGTTGACCTGATCTTCCCCAGCCGTGTGTTCTGGACCCTCGGAGTTTACGTGTCTTTCTTCGGGCGGTGGTCATGATCCGGTCACATGGAGCTATCTAGGGCAGAGTGTTCGTGGGACGGGTCCGCGGCGGAATTAAACGTTTTTCTGGTTTCTCCAGTTCTAGCGCGTGTTTCTTTCTTTAGGCTTCACAGAAAGCCAATTAGGGCCATCATTCTGCCGGTCTGGTGGCACGGGATCTGGTCCTGTTCGTTTGCGGGAGTTGCCAAGCCAGGTCAAAGAGGCCCTCTAGAACATGAGGGCTGTGAAAGCGCAGGCCTGAGGCGCCTGTCCCGTAGGGGTTCGTGGGTTCGAATCCCACCTCCCGCACCAACCAGCGCTCCACCTACCGGTAAAAAATCGTGTTGGATAACCGTGATGCTCATCGTCCTCTATCGGTTATAGTCCTGGAAACAGTGGTGTCGTTCTTGAGGAGTAGTTGTCGGATCACACCGATCAGGAGACGAAGGAGTTCTTCTTTGAGATTTCTCGCTGGCGGGAATCTGAACGAACTCACATGATCGATTCCCTCCGAGAATTGATTGATGAGGCGAAGAAGAAAGCTAAGGCCCGACGCTCCTCCCCAAACGAGAGGATCAAGTGGACTCGGCTGGCAGGTCAGTTGATCTGGTACAAGGACTCGATCCTTCGAAGCATGACCCAGGAAGGACTGGAAAGAGAAGTCATCATACTGAAAGACAAGGTCTTCAGAAGACAACCCAAAGAAAAACCAAAGCCGCACTTTACGTATTCACCATCGAAACCCGCGCCAGCAGAACACTCGGACAAGATTCAAGAAAACAACGATTCCAAGCCAGACAATCCGGACAAAGCCTAAAACAAGCCCTGAAACCAGATTCAAACACCCACGTCTAAAGAGCACCCTATTTCACGAATAACGTCCCCCCTAGATCCTCGCATGTAGGATCCCGAATCAGGGCAGGAACAAGCCCTTCTCGAAAGAACAAGCCTGCATCAAACCCAGACAGAAAACATGATGATCCAGTATTTTCTTATAGAATCCAAAAAGTCCCAGTGACACAAACCACGTTTACAATACACTTTGATTTTTTGGCGCCGGGAGTGGGATTTGAACCCACGCGGCCCGCAAGGACCACAGGCTGACAAGAGCCATCTCTTTTCCAGGCCTAGGCCCACATTCTCGTGGACTGCCCTGTACCAGGCTCAGGAATCCCGGCATACTATCGCCTCCGATGCCGGGCCCTATTTTCCCCTTTGGGAAGCAAGAAAACACCAGAACAAGAAACAGCTAGTCGAAAAACCATGACGAGAGTGGCGGTGGACGCGGGCCAGCCGTCAACCCTTAACGGGCGAATGGCAGTGTCACGCGACCGGGGGACGCCACTCTTGAATCCTCCACGACGCATGTTTTGGGTCTAAGCTGTGCGTAACCGGCTATCACTGGCGCTCGTTACTGGGCCTAAGTACCCCGCTTCAGGCACGATTTTAAGGGGGCAAGCAAGCAATCACTGGACTGCCATGGAGCACTGCGCCGTATGCGGGGCCGAGGAGTTCATCCCCTATGTGTGCAGATACTGCGGCCGAGTCCACTGCGTCCTCCACCGGCTTCCCGAGAATCACGAATGCCCGAACATGCAACAGGCCCGAGCGCCCAAACCCGTCGTCCGCGTTGAACGACGCTCCACTGGAGCCAATTTGCGATTGGTAAGAGCTCCCCGGTTATCCTCAATCTCAAGCCGGGAATTCTACGCCCTTACGGCTGCTCTTCTGGTTCTGGGACTGAGCTTCTCAATGAAGTATGTCTTCGTCGGGCTTAGCTTTCTCCAAATGATCGAAATTTTTCTTCTGACCCTGCTGATAATCGGAACTGGGTTCCTGGGCCACGAGTTGGCTCACAAGTTCAGTGCCCAGAGATATGGGTGCTGGGCGGAATTCAAGCTCTGGACAGTTGGCGCAGTCATGGCCCTGTTGTTCGCGTTCATTTCACGGGGTGGGCTGATCTTCGCCGCGCCAGGAGCAGTTTACATCGCCTCCCGGTCAAGCTACTTCGGCGAGGCGATCGATCGGAAATCCAACGGGATCGTTTCACTCGTTGGCCCATTAGTAAACGCGGCAGCTGCAGGAGTGTTCGGAATCGCCCTCGTCCTATCCAACGCTATGGGGTTCCAAGACATTTCGATCGGGAATGCCTTCTATTTCCTATCGAGTGGACTAATCATCAACCTCGCTCTAGGCGCATTCAACATGATCCCATACTTCATTCTAGACGGCCAAAAGGTCTACAGCTGGGATCGCCGAGTCTGGGCCGCCGTTGCTGTCCCACTGTGGGCAGCGTTAATTGCGGCTGCTATTCTGACCCATCAGATCTAAAACGCAACACGCTCTGACCGTAGAATCGATATTCCTGCCCGCACTTCGGGCAAATAACTAAGTTCTCTTCGTCAGGTTGGACTTCGGCTGTTATTTCGTCTCCGCAATTACACACGAATGCAACTTTGTTCGGGCTGGCAGCCGTCAATTGACCTGTTTCACTCGCGCCTGACTGTGCTTTGGTTTCCACAGCTTCGGATAAGTATCCAATGGCATAATCACTCTAACTGTTTTCGCCGCCAGTCCTCGTTCGTCTTTCATGATCTGTTCTGTTCCGCTGAGCGCCCTAGACAGCGCAACCAGCTCGCCTTTCAGCGTGAAGAGGGCGATCGCGGCCTTGGGACGTATCCCTTCCGATAGCTTGACGATTCCGGGAATCGCGAGATCCGCGCCGTGACAGATCGAGCTCACAGCGGAATCGCGGATGTAGATTCTAGGAACGTAATCGAACGCGTCCTCCATGGGACGCACAATTTGCCGCAACAGCTCCTCCTTCTCATCCGAGGATGCCTGGGAGATCTTGAGAATATCGTAGAGGGAGTGAATGTCTGTCTCGGTAAAAGAACCCGATCGAGTGCGACGCAATTCTCTCATGTGCGCCCCAACCTCAAGAACTTCTCCTATATCGTAGACTAGTTTTCGGATATATGTCCCGGCCTGGCAAGCCACACGGAACAAGACTTGTCGACCCTCAACCTCAACATCGTCAATAGAATAGATCGTTCTCTTCCGGACTTCTCTTTTCACTGCGGCCCGGACAGGAGGTTTCTGGAATATTTCGCCGGTAAACTCTTCGAGGGTTCCGCGGAGTCGTGTCTCGTCAACATCGCCGTGAAGTGTCATGAGACACTCGTACTCTTTTCCCGTTAGGAGGAACGCACCGATTGTCTTTGTTGCGTCTTCTAGGGCGAGAGGTAGAATGCCAGTGACCATTGGATTACTCCGGTCCTACGACGGACCTCTAGAGTTCCACCGTGGCCAGCATGCTTCAACCTCATTAATCGTTTCACCCAGGCGACGACTTCGTGACTAGACGGGCCTGAGGGCTTGTCCAAGTTGATCAGACCGAATCGAACATGCTGATCAATCGTTCTATTCTCTGGCGGGCATCCTAGCGCGGGGTCAGTTACCTCGTCAATCCTTGTAAGCAGGGTTTGTGTCCGCTTCCATGGAGCTTGTTGCGACATCCGATTTTCTTCCGCGATAACTGAGCTTCCGCTCGTTCTTAAACTGTCAAAGTGCAGCTTGTCTCTAAGACTAGTCTGCGTTCGTCTAAGCTGCGACGCTGATTTCTTTGATCGTTATGTTCTCTTTCAGAAAACTAGTCTTCTTCGACTTTTCTGCAACCTTTGTAACGTCCTCGTCAGCCGCTCCCTTCTTGATGTCTATCGACTCGGTTGTTGGCTCTACGTGCTTGACGTTCGTCCTTCGACGTCGGACTCCATTCAATTTCGTGGGTCCTGTGATCAAGACAAAGTTCTTGTCGATAATGTCGACTATGACGCATTTGCGTCCTGCCTCCCGGCCGTTGAGCTTAACGCAGACGCGTCCGACTTCTATGGTTGGCAAACTCTCACTTCTGGATGGTTGTCAATCGGCGACGGAAATCGTCATTTAAGGTTTCGTCGGGAGAACAGTCTTGCTACACGAAACAAGGCTCGGTGATAGGAAAATTTGGGAGATGGACTTAGTGTTTGAGCGCTGGTCGGGATCTCGCTACGATTTCTCGCGCGGCCATGACCTGGCGGGGGTATTCTTTTCCTCGTCCCGAGAGTTTCTTGTCGGCCTTCTGAGCTTCGAGCCGTGACGTAATGTAATTCATCGCTTTGTGAATGTCAAATTGCTTGCAGCTGAAAATGTCGACGAACGCTGTCTTGTTGTCTGGGAAGGTGTGAATGCTGATGTGGCTTTCTGCGATAATTACGAAGCCGCTGATTCCCCACTCAGTGGGGTTTTCCTGGGGCTTGTAGAAGAAGACGTAGGGTGCCGTGATCTTGTGCATATTGATGACGTCCGGGAGTTCGTCAAGGAGACCGTAGATGAAAGAAAGGTCGGAGAGCTTTTCAGGATTACACTCCGACAAATCCAGAGTTAAGTGGGGTCCGAACATTTCTGGAGTTAATTCTTCTTGGCGGATTTTTTTCGGATGAGTAGGCTACGATGCCCGCGGCGTATTTAAGAATTGTTTACGCGAGGATCGAATTCGTCGGTAAATTTTTCCTGTGAGAAAAAATTCTTTCGTCGGAGAAAATTTTCGTTGGACGAACTTTTTCGCCGGAGAAATTTTTTTGCGATCGAATCTGAAAACATCCAGAGGAAGAAATTTCGATCCTGATCCACTGGAAAATCGGATCAGGCACGAACATGTTAAGCGCACGTTTCATGAGGCGCAAAGCTGTAGCAAAGTCGAAACGTTAAATTAAGCGATAAGACGGGTTTCCTTCCTCAGGTTAGGCACATGTCGAGAGAGTTCAGACTCATCCTCCGCGTTCTCGGAGCTGACGTGGATGGGACAAAGAAAGTGCCCTTCGGGCTAAGCAGGATACGAGGAGTTGGGCCAAACTTCGCCCAGGCCGTGGTCAAAGTTGCCCGCATTAGCCCCGAAGCACGGATAGGCGGTCTCTCCGAGACAGAGATCTCGAGACTCGAGGACATCATCAAGGACCCGGCGAAGCACGGGATTCCATCACGATTATTCAATCGAAGAAAGGACATTGATACCGGGAGAGACATGCATTTGGTCGGACCTGATCTCACGCTGAGGAACAAGGCCGATATCGACTTGATGAAAGATATCAAGAGCTGGAAAGGCATCCGGCACTCGCTAGGATTGAAGGTCAGGGGTCAGAGAACCCGAACGACAGGACGTTCAGGAAAAGCAGTAGGGGTCAAGAAGAAGGTGCTCATGGAGGCAGCGCGTGCCGCGGCTACCGGAAAGAAAGAAGAGAAGAAAGAATAGGAGACTTGTCACTTGGGAGACCCTAGAAAGCCTAGAAAAGCCTTCGAGACTCCTCGCCATCCATGGCGCAAAGAGCAACTTGAAGCCGAACTTCATCTACTGGGCGAGTACGGGCTTCGAAACAAGCGAGAACTCCGCCGGCACGAAACCGAGCTTTCTAACATCCGAGGAATCGCGAGAACGCTTCTAGGCGCGACTGAAGAACAGAGATCAGCTATTGAAAGCCAGTATTTGAAGCGACTAGCACGGCTAGGAATCCTTCCCGAATCTGCTACTGTCGACAACATTCTCGATCTCAGTGTCAAAGACCTAATGGAGAGACGTCTCCAAACCCTCGTATTCAGGGCCGGGTTGGCGAACACAATTCACCAGGCACGCCAGTTTGTTAGCCACGGGCATATCGCTGTAGCCAACGAGATCGTTTCAGTGCCGGGATACATTGTAAAGAGAGATGAGGAATCAAGAATCGCGTTCAACCAGAGAAGCGCCCTGACTAATGTCCAGCATCCAGCTCGAGCCGCCCCAGGCGGGAAGAGGCTAGCCCGAGTCATAGAGGAAGCGCCGATAGCTGTCACTCCTAGCATGCCTGCTCTTCCAGATGTTTCTGCGGAGATCAAGGAGGAGGTTCAAGCAGAACAACCTCTCGAGCTTGTCGAGCCCGAGGAAGAAATAGCCGCTGAACCTGAATCGGAAAGGAAATAACAAGTCACTTAAGCTGAACACTATTCGTTTGCCCTTCTAGATAACTCATGGCTCTCTCTGCGGCCATTCTTCTGATTCTGGGGGGACTATGCGCTTGCGCACCGCTCTTCAAGAGAGCCTCAAAGTCGCTCGAACGCTTGCTTGCGGGGCTAGGGTTTGTTCTTGGTATCTTTGTCCTCATAGTGGCTGTTGACTATGCTTTAGCGCTCAACCTCCTCTCGAGTATCATCCAGATTCCGTCTCCCGCAGATATCGCAGCGCTCAGCTCGCCCGGCCTGAAGTATTTCCTCCCGGCTATGATTATTCTCGGGATTCTTCTCGTGTCTCGGCCTATCCGTAACATCCGTTGGGCGTCTCTGATCTCGCTGGCCGTTGGGCTGCTAGTTCCCTATCTTCTTCGGGAGGTCTTTCCCGGTCTGAGCACAACTGTGCTCTTGATAGCGTTCCTGATCGCGGCGGTGGCGATCTATACACTCTTGAAGTTCGTTGAGGACATTTTCAAGCTGGTAAGTTCGATTCTCGCGTTCCCGCCGATAGCGATCGTCATCGGGCTGGTCAACATCTATTTCGGAATCATATTCCTCTCGATCTAGCTTTCTACTTCTGAACGACTATTTGGGGCATGTTCTCGGTTGATTCGTTAGTCGTCGTTGTTTTTCGAGCTCAATTTCACGTCAGCTTTAAATAAAGTCCGGACCGCTTCCCCGGTTCCCCAACCCTGGAAGCATGATACCTAGATGGACATCAAACTCCTGAGCAAGGAACAAGAGAGTCTCCGCTTCGCGCTTTCAGACGTCTCACCCGCGTTCGCTAACGCGCTGCGCCGGATAATGGTCTCTGAGATCCCGGTGATGGCTATCGACGATGTCATGATTCTGGAGAATAACTCGGTAATGTACGACGAGATTCTCGCACACAGACTCGGACTCATTCCAGTTACGACCGATACTTCCTACAATCTTCCCGAAGAGTGCGACTGCAAGAGTGAGCTTGGATGTGAAAAGTGTCGTGCCTCGTTCTCTCTCGAAATCGAGGCATCGGAACCCGTCGAGGTGGTTTACACTTCCCAGCTTAAACCTGAGAACCCCGAGGTAAAGCCGGTCTCGGAAAAGATTCCGATTGTCAAGCTAGCGCAGGGCCAGAAGATCAAGCTGGAGGCTTATGCGAGGCTTGGACGTGGGAACGTCCACGCAAAATGGCAGCCAGTATCAGCAGCGACTTACAATTATGATGAGAAGGCGCGTACTTTCAACTTTCTTGTAGAGTCGACAGGAACGATGCCTCCTGAGAAACTAGTCCTGGAAGCTGCTAGAATCATCAATACAAAGTCTCAAGGGTTTGAGGACGGGCTGGGTTCGGTGGCTGAGAATTGAAGAAGCTCGTCGCTGCCCTGGCTCCCGAAGAAGAGGTTGTTGACGCGTCTAATCTGATTCTTGGGCGTATGGCTAGTTATGTTGCCAAGCAGGCGCTAGAAGGAAAGAGGATGGTCGTTGTGAATTCTGAACGTGCGATTATCTCTGGGACAAGAGCAAGAGTCGTTGCTCGTGCTAAACTGAAGTTGAAGACTCGAACTCTTGGAAATCAGGAAAAGGCTCCTACTCATCCACGAAGACCGGACAACTATGTTCGCAGGGTGATCCGTGGAATGCTTCCATGGAAGAAGTCCCATGGAAAAGACGCGTTCCATCGAGTCTGGGTCTACATCGGAGTTCCAAAAGAGTACGAGGGCAAGTCGTACAAGACCATCGACCATGCAAACGCGTCGAAACTGCGTGTTCCTTTCATCACAGTTGCTCAGCTCGCTGAGGAGATTGGGGGCATTCCCGCCTGAGCGAGAAGAAAAAAACAGTTCTTGAAACTGGAAAGAGAAAGACCGCCATCGCCCGTGCTGTCGTCAAGCCGGGAAAGGGGAGGATATACTTCAACGATCTCGCGCTCGATTATGTTAGCCCTTCCATGGCCCGGATGAAGATACAAGAACCACTGATTATTGCTGGAGACCGCGCGAAGGGAGTTGACATTCGAGTCTCGGTCAACGGCGGAGGAATAATGGGCCAGGCCGAAGCCGCGCGAATCGCAATCGCACGATCACTTGCGACTTGGACTAAGAGCAGTGAGTTGCGAAAGAATTTCATCGCGTTCGACAGAGTAATGCTAGCCGGCGATCAACGAGTCACCGAGCCGAAGAAATTTGGCGGCCCCGGGCCAAGAAGAAGGAAACAAAAATCTTACAGGTAGCGCGAAATGATCATTCCAATAAGATGCTTTACTTGTGGGAAACAAATTGCTGACAAGTGGGAGACTTTCAGCCTCCGGGTCCGGGCTGGCGATCGCCCGATCAAAGTCTTGGACGAGCTAGGCATTAGGCGTTATTGTTGTCGCAGGATGATGATTACTCACGTCGAGATCATCGATGAGTTCCTGAAATTTCCACAGGTCTCAGCTAAGAAGCGGAGCGAGATCATCTAAAGACGAGGAACCATGTTGGAAAGTCAAGATATCGAGGATAGGGAAGCAATACCGAGGGCGGAGAACCTTCTCCTCTCTCTGGAAGAGCTCTTGGCGGCAGGCCTCCATATCGGCACCCGGATCAAGACCGTTGATATGGAGAAGTATATTTTCAGAGTTAGACCTGACGGGCTATTCATTCTAAACATCGGAGACACGAACGAGAAGATCAGGATCGCGGCACGATTCATGGCCCGATTCGACCCGCCTAGAGTTCTTGCAGTTTCATCGAGACTTTATGGCAAGGTCCCGGTCGAAAAGTTTGCTGAGATCACGCACACTACACCGATTGTCGGACGTTTCATGCCTGGATTGATTTCAAATCCTCTTCAACCCAAACATGCTGAACCACAGGTCGTTCTTGTCACTGATCCACGAGCCGACTTGCAGGCCATCAAGGAAGCAACATCCGTAGGAGTACCGGTCATCGCCCTGTGCGATACTGACAACATATTCTCCGGGGTTGACTTCGTTATTCCCGTTAACAACAAGGGTCGAAGAGCCCTCGCAGTTGTTTACTGGCTGCTCGCAAGACAAGTTCTGCGCGAGAGAGGAGAGCTTCCACAGGATGGAACGATTACGCAGACCGTTGATGATTTCGAGACGAAGCTTGCCGCCATGCCGATGGGACGAGCTTCCGGTGGAGACGCGTGAAAACACGCCCACCAGCTCAAGCAGGAAGCTTCTATCGAGACACTGAAGGCGCGCTCCGAACCCAGATCCAGAACTGTTTCCTCCACAAACTCGGACCAAAGTCTATGCCAATAGTACCATCAAACGTTGACGACAATCTGGTCGGACTTGTAGTTCCACATGCTGGATAAGATTACTCGGGGCCTGTAGCCGCGCACAGTTACTATCGTTTAGCATCAGCCGGGTTGCGAGATTCGGCAATAGTTCTTGGCCCAAATCACACAGGAAACGGTAGCGGGGTCTCCACCATGACCAATGTCCTATGGACGACTCCTCTAGGAGAAGTCCCAGTGAACACTCAACTTGCCTCATCAATAGTCAAGGCGTCGGACCTTATTGATATCGAAGAGGAAGCCCACAGGCATGAACATTCGATCGAGGTTCAACTGCCCTTTCTTCAATACATCTATCCTAGGCGATTCGACTTCGTCCCGATCTGCATGATGCTCCAGGATCTGAGGACCAGCCTGGAGATAGGTGAGGCGGTGGCGCAGGCCGCGGACAGGTCGAACTCGGTTGTTATCGCTTCCTCTGACTGGACACACTACGAACCACAGGAAACCGCCCGGAAAAAAGACATGAAGGCAATCCACGCAGTTCTTGACATGGACGAGAAACTCTTTCAGGACACTATAGATGACGATCGAGTCTCCGCCTGCGGATACGGTCCAGTGACCGCGGTGTTGCGCGCGTCCAAGATTCTTGGTGCTAAACACGCAACTCTCTTGTCCTATCAGACTAGCGGTGACACATCAGGAGATAAGAAGGCAGTAGTGGGATACGCTGCCATTGCGTTCACAAAGTGAGAAATCCCTCGAAGACGATTTCTAGTCCCATTGCATCATCTCGAGCGCCGGGAAAGATCATTCTCTCGGGAGAGCAGTTTGTCGTCCTAGGTGCGACCGCTGTTGCGATGGCAGTGGATCTTTATTCGCGCGTAAAAGTAAAGCGTTCAGAATCTGGGCGAGTCGAGGTTTCCGCCGATATTCCTCTGCGCATTGTCGACGATGCAAGTAAGAAGTCTTCCGTCGAAGAGAATCAGAGGCTTCTTCAGCCTCTGAGACTTGCCACTAACGCTACTCTAGATCACTTGAACGAGACGGACAGGTCAGTTCAGCTTAACGCGAACTGCGAGATTCCTATCGGGGCCGGACTTGGATCGTCCGCCTCTATCACCGTCGCCGCGATCGCGGCTGTCGCGAAATCTAGAAGCGCTCGACTTGAGAAGTCAGAGATCTTCAAGCTCGCGTTCGTTCCAGAGCGATATCTTCACGGGAAACCCTCTGGAATTGATCAGGCAACATGCGCCTACGGCGGGATTATCCAGTATCGGAGACCATCAAAGACAGAGAGGCTCCGCATCAAAAGGCCCCCGAATATACTTGTGTGCGATTCCGGAGTTTACCGTTCTACCGGAAAACTTGTCGGATCAGTCGTGAAAAGATCTCGAAAAGAAACCAGTCGTTTTCAAGAACATCTAGAGGAGGTCTCAGCACTGTCAAACTCAGTGATCAAGTCTCTAAAGGAGGAGGACACAGAGGATCTAGGCTCGTCGATGCACAGGAATCACGAGTTTTTTCCGCAGATAGGAGTTTCCACTCCCAAAATTGCAAAGCTCTGCAATGTTGAAACTAATGCTGGGAGTTGCCGGCGCAA
>CAYRXJ010000004.1:0-7472 GCA_964428235.1 uncultured Candidatus Bathyarchaeia archaeon
GACGTGTTCTCGCCCATTACAGGTACCATACTTGAGGTGAACGATACCCTCTCTGACGCACCCGAACTAGTCAACAAGAGCCCATATGGAGAAGGATGGATCACGATAATCAGACCCGCTGACATCAAGAAAGAACTTCCAGGGTTGATGAAACCGGTTGATTACAGAGATTTCCTTAAGAAGATAACCGAGAAGAAATAGTAGTTTAGAAGGCGGCCTAGTTTTGCCCGCCTAGGGTGTTTATCTTCGACCGACTCCCTTCTATCATGGTCTCAGTGTAGCCGTTGTCTCAGGAAACCTTCGCTCAGCTCTCGACTCCAATGAAGGAGCTCTTGCTGGAAGCTGGCATTTCAAAGCCTACACCACCTCAAATCGAGGCCATTCCTCTCATCGCACAAGGCGAAAATGTCCTCATAATTGCCCCGACGGGCTCCGGGAAGACTGAAGCTGCGCTACTGCCACTCATTGACAAAATGATACGACACCAAGACCGCCAAGGAATCTCACTGGTCTATATCACGCCGCTCCGCGCCCTGAATCGAGACCTACTCAAGAGATTGCAAGCCTGGTCGAGCAAGCTAGATTTCTCCGTTGAAGTGAGACATGGCGATACACCGACCAAAGATAGGCGACGAATGGCCATCAAGCCACCTGACCTTCTCATCACAACCCCTGAAACCCTCCAGGCAATGCTTCCTGGAGCACGCATGAGACAACATCTCAGAAAAGTGAGATCAGTTGTTGTCGATGAGATTCACGAGCTAGCAGGCGACCGCAGAGGAGTCCAATTAACCGTAGGCCTGGAGCGTCTCAGAGAAGTCACTAGAGACAGCTTCCAGAGAGTTGGTCTATCCGCAACAGTCGGCAATCCCGAAGAGATCGGACGATTCCTCGGTGGAGCTGAAAAGGTTACTATTGTCCAGATCCCGCTTAGCAGGTCAACCAGATACAAGGTCGAGTATCCGGCTCCTGGAGAGGAAGATCGCGACCTCGCGCGAAGTCTCTACACCACCCCGGAGGCAGCCGCGCGACTCACACTCGTTGACGATCTTGTCGAAGCACATGACTCGACACTAATTTTCGTCAACAGCCGAGTGAACGCCGAACTTCTGGGTTCAAAGTTCAACATGATGGACCGGAAGATCATGGTCCATCACGGTTCTCTCCCGAGGGAGGAAAGAGTTAGGGCCGAAGAAGCATTCAAGTCAGGAGAGATCAAAGGGCTTGTCTGTACATCAACGCTTGAGCTTGGAATAGACATCGGGTCCGTTGACCTCACGATCCAATACATGTCTCCGCGCCAAGTCAACAGTCTTGTTCAACGAGTTGGAAGATCAGGACATACACTCACGAAGACATCGCACGGAATTCTCGTTTCCGTATCCACCGAAGACATCCTTGAATCTGTCGGAGTGATTGAGCTGGCAAAAGAAGAACAACTAGAACACACGATAATCCATGTCGGTGCTCTGGACGTACTCGCACACCAAATAGCTGGAGCCCTCATGGACTCGGATGGCAGCGTTGATCTTACCGAAGTAAAGACCATCATCAAACGAGCCTGGCCTTACCATAGGATGGAAGACGAGCCCCTCGGTAAGGTTGTCGAGTTTATGCGCAAAATGGGATACCTGAAGAAAGAAAACGAGATGCTCTTTCGTACTTCAAGGACGAGGAAGTATTACTTCGAAAACCTCAGCATGATACCAGACGAACGCCGCTACCTCGTTGTCGATCTAACTAACAATCAGAACGTGGGAATCCTTGGAGAGGAATTCATGATTACCCAGGCACGTGCAGGGCTGAATTTTATCGTCAAGGGTCGTGTCTGGCAGATCAAACAGATAACAGACGATGGAAAAGTCTACGTCCTTCCCATCGTGGACCCAACCGCAGCAATTCCCGGCTGGGATGGACAGATACTCCCAGTGCCCGGAGCTCTAGCAACAAGGGTCGGCACGTATAGAGCCGTAGTCGATGAACTTCTCGAACAACATGCTCCGAAAGACGCTCTCGTCGAAAAACTCTCGCAGCGGTGGCCATGCGAAGTTTATGGCCTCAGACAAGTGACAGAGGAGATCGAGGCTCACAAAACAACAGGCGCACCTGTTCCGACCGACAAACGGATGCTGATCGAAGGATTTGATCGGTACATCATCATTCACACTCACTTCGGAGATATTCTCAACTCCACACTGGGCGAGGTCATAGAGGAACTTTTCCGAAGACAAGGACTCGTCAAGATGTGGTGGTCCGACGCGTACAGAATTCTGTTCGAAATGACGGCTGACACTGCGGATCTAGATTTAGAAGATCTATTCTTGAAACAAGTATTCGGAGTTGAAGAGCCAGTACTCGGAGGAGCGTGCCATGGGGTTCTTCACCGCCATTTCCCATGGCAACTCTACATGAAACATGTAGCCGAGAGATTTGGCGCCCTCAACCGTGGGCGACTAATGTATGGAGACGCGATGAAAGAACTGATGCTCCGATTCCGCCTCACGCCGATCTATGATGAGACTATCCGGGAGGCTCTTCTGGAACATTCTGACTTCGATGGTGTTAAGAGAATATTCAAGGAGATAAAGGAGGAAAAAATGGATCTGAGATTCTTCAGGTCCAAGGACAGACCAACACCTCTAGCATACCACATTCTTTATCGACATGTGGACATCCCGGAGCTAATCGCTCCCGAAAACGTTGCAGCAGACAATATGGCGCGTTTACGATTGTCAATTGAAGGACGAGTTATCGATCTACTGTGCTTCGACTGTGGACACTTGACAAACGATGTTACAATAGCAAACCTTGACGACCCCCCCCCCTGCCAATCATTCAGTTCCGGACTGCTGGAGCAAGTATTTTGGTCAATCGCATATGCAGCAATAGTCCTCGGCAAGAAACGTGAGAAAAAAACTCTTGACGAAAACGAACAAAAAACGTTAACAAAGACTCGTCGCTCTGCTGATCTCGTCATCGCATATGGAAAAAGAGCAGTAGTCGCACAATCAGTTTATGGAATCGGTCCCCAGACAGCCAGCAGAGTTTTGTCGAAGATGCATGAGGACGATGATGACTTCTACAAAGACCTGCTTGAGGCCAAGCTTCAATTCATCGCCACCCGCCAATTTTGGAACTAGATCAATGTTAATATCCAATGGAAATATCGAGCGGGCCTCGGCTTTCTCCGGATATTTCCGTATTATACACACTCTCAAGAAAATCAGAAAGTGTTTTCTACAGCAATCGAATCTTATGAGGAAAAGAGATGCTTTTCCACAGATCATTTGATAGTAAGCGAGAAGCGTCATCAAGACCTCAGAGTTCTTTGGGAAGAAGCAAGAATTACAATCGCGCAGCACCCATAATTCTACTCGCAATTTCCCTTTCTGCAAGCATGCTGATACTCACTCAGACTACGCTTAGAGCTACCGGAACAAACACGTTCACCTACTCAAGACAATGGGGCTCATACGGTGGACCAATATCCCCGAATGGAGTAGCGATCGACTCAGCAGGTAATCTGTACGTCGCGGATGCAAAGAATCTCGCGGTCTACAAGTTCGCAAAGAACGGGTCCTTTGTGACCAGCTGGGGATCGCCAGGAACTGGCCCCGGACACTTCAACAGTCCGCAGGGAATCGCACGTGATCCACAAGGGAACATTTTCGTTTCTGACTCAGTAAACAACAACATTCAGAAGTTCAGCTCTGGGGGAGCCTTCATCACTTCTTGGGGGACCACCGGATCTGCAAACGGCCAATTCCAGACTCCTCTCGGAGTTAGTGTCAATTCCACCGGGTTTGTTTACGTCGTTGATCAGGGAAACAAGCGTGTTCAGATCTTCAGGAATGATGGGACGTTGGTAGGTGCGTTCGGTAGTCTGGGTACGGGCCCCGGCCAATTCTTGAGCCCGTACGGGGTAGCGGTAGATCAGTCCGGAACCGTGTACGTGAGCGACAGCTCCGATCTACCACCTGATGGAGTATCTGACAACATCACGAAGTTCACAAAGACAGGTGGGTTTCTCCTTGAGTGGGGTGGAATAAACGCTGGCGGCAGCTTGGCGACCCCGGCGCTAATGGCCGTGGACAACTCGTCCAATATCTACGTGACCGATACTACAAGGAATAACGTCCAAAAGTTCAGCACTTCAGGATCACTTCTTCTGACTATTGGTTCCGGGGGTAGCTCAGGTGGCAAGTTCAATGTCCCGATCGGGGTTGCAGTGGATTCACAGGCAAACTTGTACATTGGGGATTCGAACAATTTCCGAGTGCAGAAACTCTCGGCGAGTATGGGAACCTACGTTTCAAGCATAACGTATCCAAGGCAAGGCTTGTTCTCCAGTCCTTACGACAGTGCACTGGACAGCTCTGGTCACATCTATGTCGTCGACGAGGGAAATAATCGAGTTCAGATGTTCTCGACAAGCGGGTCCTTTGTAATGTCATGGGGAATTACGGGAAACCTGACGGGCCAGTTCGACCAACCCTTTGGCATTGCCATCGACCACGCGGGGAATGTATACGTAACCGATTCCAACAACTACCGCGTGGAAAAGTTCCTTCCGAACGGTACGTTTGTTAGGTCATGGGGGACCATCGGAAGTGGGAACTCACAATTTCTTACCCCATATGGAATAGCAATCGATAGTTCTAACAACGTCTACGTCGTAGACAACCAGAATAATCGAGTCCAAAAATTTGACAGTTCCGGAAACTTCCTACTGAAATGGGGATCACTTGGATCAACAAACGGATTACTCAATGCTCCGACAGGCGTTGCTGTGGACGCGGCCGGGAACGTGTTTGTCACGGACTCTGGAAATAATCGTATTGAAAAATTCAACGGGTCAGGAGGGTTCCTAACGACCTGGGGAACGTCAGGCTCCACGAACGGCCTGTTCAATGGGCCGGGGTTTCTTTCGCTTGACTCAGTAGGAAACCTGTTCGTAGCCGACACTTTCAACAACCGAGTCCAAGAGTTTGCCGGCGATGGAACGTTTCTCTCCTCGTTTGGAACATTGGGGTCGGGCAATGGCCAGCTAAATGGTCCTTATGGTCTCGCAGTGGATAACCTTGGGAACGTCTACGTGGATGACACAGGTCCCGCGGTGACAAGCAACAATCGCGTCGAGGTCTTTTCCTTGTTTTCTCAATCTTTTCCGGCAGCGTGCGGCATGTGTGGTATGAAACCGAGCTAGACATCTAACCTTTGGGAAAAGCTCAGTTCTGAGAGTATCTTAGTGGAATAGAAAAGAGGGGATTTTGGGAGGATTGTTCCTCCCACTGGATGGCTAGTTTATGCGGCTGCTATGTCGACAATCAGATTGGCGACGTTAGGGGATCCGATGCCTGATGCGATATCGTACCCTGTTCCCGCGTTGAAGCCAACTGGTGATCCGACTAGCTGGTCGTTGCCAACGGTGATGTCGTGGAAGTCAGTAGCGTATCGAGCACTGTGGTAGATCGAGTAGAGTGTTGGGTTGAGGTCTCCGATGGGACCTTTGCTGATGTTAGCTCGTGCCTGGTTTGCGAGGGCTGTGATACCTGCCCATTGTGGTGAACCCGCGCTGGTTCCGCCGACAATGAAGAGTGCTGGGAAGCCGAAGCCTCCGTAGACGACCAATACTCCTCCGTCAATGGCTGCGTTGTAGGCTACGTCTGGGCCTCTCGCTGAGAGTCCTAGACCTGTCTGGTATGATGGGACGCCAAAGAGGAGACTTGGTGCTCCACCCGTGGCTGCGCCGAAGCTAGCCTCGTTCCAAACCTGTTCACCGCCGTATCCATCGGGTACGCAGCTCGGAGGAACGGTCCGACCGAGCACGCATGGACCATGGTACGGGGAGAGTCCTGAGGTGCAGGAGAAAGGTGTGGAAGTCGGGCAAGGTGTGAGTGTGCCGGTGGCGTTGTATGGAAGTCCCTGAGTTCCAGTGACTGCGGTGTTGTGGAGATCAGAGGCTGGGAAGTTCGACATTTCGGTGCCGAACCCGAAGTCTGCACCTGTGTCTCCAGCGGACGCGAAGAACGTGTCGCCAACGGCGATTCCGTTAACGTAGTTCTGCTTGGCCTGCATTACCTGGCCTCCGTTCCCATTGTTATGGGTAAGGAAGATCTCCGGAATGCCGAAGCTTTGTGAGAATATCGCGCCTGGGAACTGAGCGATCGCTGAAGTCTCTGCGGCGTTTAGGGCGTTTCCAGAGCTTGTGTCAGCAACGTCAAGAACGATGTTGGCTCCGGGTGCCATGGCGTGTGCATATTCTACGTCGAGACTTGTCTCAATGGTCCATCCGAACTCGCCGTGTTTTGGATTCACGTTCGAGTTGATGTTGACTGTTGGGCAAGTGGTAACGTCGAAGGGTGTTGGAGAGTCTCCGCAGTATATTGTAAAGGATGGAGGCGGTGGGATGCCGAACACTGCATCGAACAGTGCTAGGTCGCTCGTAACTGTTGGGCTTCCGAACGCGTCAACCAGAACAATTGTCTGGCCTGATCCATCAAGAGTTGCGATAGACGGATAATTATACGCTTTCTTGATGAACCGTGGGGTATAGCAGACAATGTTCCCTAAGGACGCGCTCTTGCAGAGTGGCAATCCGTTAGGATTGGTTGTCGATAGGGGTCCTAGATTGACGTATTGCAGGCTAGGGGTATATGTGAAGTCACTCATGACGGTAGTTACAGCGGTAACTCCGAGAGGAGCTGTGAGCATTAGGAATGCAACGACTAGAGCTGAAATAGCTAGTATTTTCTTCATGGTTGCAGGCTAGAAGATACTACCCATTTAAGTTCTTGGCTTCTTGAAGATAGACATGGATACCTGAGAGATGAATTCCCTAGCCACGGCTATTCTGGAATCGGCTCAGATGTCACGAGGGAACGACTGGTTCTCAGATTGATCCCCCGTTCCAAGTTCATATTCCGCTGATCTCTGGAAGTTCGTTTGCTTTGATCACGATTCATACCCTTGTGGTTGGCCGGTTACGGACTAATTGTTACATTCTGCAGTCAGGACCCGTAGGCGTGATCGTTGATCCAGGCGACGAGCCGGATAGGATCCTAGGGTTTCTCACGGATAGCAAAATCAAGCCTATCGAGATAGTTGCGACTCACACGCACTTCGACCATGTACTCGGCGTGCAGACCATTCGTTCTAAGCTCAACATTCCATTCTTGATACACAAGGAAGACCTAGGAATGCTAGAATCGATGCAGAGTCGCGCTCGCGAGTTCATGGGGTTCGAGGTCCCACCTCCACCAAGGGTTGATCGTTTCCTAGCTGACGGGGAATCAATAGTAATTGGACAGGACAAGTTGCAGGTGATTCACACTCCGGGACATTCTCCTGGAAGCATTAGCCTTGCTGGATCGGACTTTGTCTTGACGGGAGATGCATTGTTCAACCAGTCTATCGGGCGAACTGACCTTCCGGGAGGAGACCTTGACACACTGTTGCACTCGATAACTGAT
>CAYRXJ010000004.1:7572-21385 GCA_964428235.1 uncultured Candidatus Bathyarchaeia archaeon
GCGAACTGACCTTCCGGGAGGAGACCTTGACACACTGTTGCACTCGATAACTGATTACCTCTTCAAGCTAGATGATGATACTGTCGTCTATCCTGGACACGGTCCGGAGACAACTATTGGAGATGAGAAGCTTACGAACCCGTTTGTAGGTAAGGTCCAAAGAGCCATTCCCTGAATGTTGACCTGTTCTTCATTTCCAAAGGGCGATTAGGATTATCTACCGCAAGACACGTCTAGAATAGTATGAAGAAATCTGAAGACGAATGGAAGAAAGAGCTCGACTCTGAAACATACAAGGTCTTGAGAAAGAAGGCGACCGAGCGGCCGTTTACCGGAAAGTATCTTCACAACGAAGAAAGAGGAATGTATGTCTGCGCGGGATGCGGAGCGACCCTTTTCTCGTCTGATACGAAGTTCGACTCTGGATCAGGATGGCCGAGCTTCTACGCTCCAGCTGAGAAAGAGAACATCGAGGAAAAACCCGACCGTGCTCTCTTCATGAACAGGACAGAGATACTCTGCAAAGAATGCGGCGGTCACTTGGGTCACGTCTTCGAGGACGGACCGAACCCTACTGGACTCAGGTATTGCGTCAACTCTCTGTCTCTGAACTTCAAAAAGTCGGACCGAGAGAAATCCGCGGAAGAGCCCAAGAACTAATCTCTAGACTTCTTTCAACGGCGGTTGTTCTTTGAATATGGGACAGACGCCGTTAGGAATAAGAGGATGCGTTCATCGCAAGTCCAAAGAAACCCTCACCGATAGTTGATGAGCGAAACTTGCCAGACATTACGGTTGTTATTGTCGCATCATTTCTTCTCGCGTTCAAAGCCATCCTTATCGAGGGAAGCGAGGTCGCGATCCTATCTCTTGCGACAATAAGACAGATTGGCAAGAGAAACGTCTTGCTCGGCGTCCTCCTTGGTGGACTGGGCTCTATCGTTACTTTCTCAATAGTCTATTTTGCCTTCTTCTTGCTAAGTGGCGTTTCCGATTTTCTTATCAACCTGATAACGGGAACTGTCATTCTGTATTTCTCTTACAGGTTTTTGCGGGGATTCGTCAAGTATTACTTCAAAGGGAAATCGTTCCGTGCAAAGATGGAGAAGTGGAGTGAAGAGGTCGTTGAGAAGGATCTCAAGCACAGCGGAGGAGTCAAGACAGCTGAGGGTCAGATTCCCTTTTCGTTCAGCAACTCTCTCCCTGTCTTCAGCATAACTATGACGGAAGGGTTCGAAGCGAGCCTCATTCTCGCAGCGGCTGGAACCTTCAACCTCACGTTCACGATAATTGGAGCACTAGTAAGTATTGCTTTGCTACTAGTCGTCTGCTACTTCTCGTACGATTATCTCATGCGGGTCCCGCGATCCGCGTTAGACTTTGTCGCAGGAGTTGTCTTGCTCTCCTTCGGATCCTATTTCTTCATCACTGGAGTATTGCTTGCGTTCGGAATTAGCCTGTGATAATAGACGGATCTACCGTTTTCTTCCAAAGACCGCGTAAACAATTCCGTGGGTTAGCGGCACTGGTTTGGTATCAGGGAGACCTTCCTCGATCATTATCTTAGCAATCTGGTTCCCGGTCCGCGACTTTAGTATTGATCGGCCAAGGTAGGAGAGGGTCTTTCCCCATGCCTGGGACACGATTCTTCCGAAGATTGGAAACAGGCCGAGAAGATAGTCGTAGTAGAATAATCGAAAGAGCTTGTTTGGCGGCCGCGCAAAGTCCAGAGAGATGACAACGCCCCCCAGAGCAGTTGTTCGAGTCATTTCTCGGAATGTCATTCGCGCGTCGGAGACATTTCGAAGGGCGAGGCTGATGGATGCGGATCGAAAAGAGTTTTCTCGAAAAGGTAGGTTTTCAGCTCGCGCAAGTACCCAGTCTGTCCGATCCGTCATTCCACGATTTCTCAATCGTTCTTTGGCAGTTTGGAGCATTGAGAGTGTTAGATCAACACCGACAACAAGTCCACGGTTTGCCAGGGTGTTCGCAAAGTCGGCTGCCAGTAGTCCGGTGCCGGTTGCTACGTCGAGTACGACACTGTCAGAATGCGGTTCCGCGTGTTTGACAACGAAGGACCGCCATTTCCTGTCCTGGCCGAAACTCAACAAGCCGAGAAGCAGATCGTACTCTAGCGGGACCTTAGAGAAGAGGCTGCGAACGTAACGTGCTTTGGAATCGTACACGATCTACGCGACTGTAGGATGTGCTTTCTTGGCCTCGGCTCTTGTCAGAGCATAGCCAACCGCGCCGATGCCAGCTACGAGGAGTACGACAAGGAACACAATGGGAACGAGGGTGAGGGAGAGGGTGCCTACGTACCATATGGCTCCGATGAATGCTACAAGTCCACCCCAGACGAGAATCATCGATCTTGGAGGACCATAGCGGTCGTCGGGACCGTGTACGAGGAATGCTGCCGCGACCAGCCATGCGCCGAAGATTAGGAAGACGAGGGGGATGCCGGTGAACGGGTTGAGACCCCCAAGGCCGATTAGAGAGACGAGCATTATGCCGGCGAAGACGATGAGAAAGACTCCAGCGTTGAGCGGTGCCCATGGGACTCGAGGCATGGTGAATCGTTCTAGTCGGTTGTAATTCCACTTTATAGTTCTATTGTAATCGTTTCCGAGTGGACGAATAAGCGGCTAGACGTGGTTGTAGATGTTGGTCTGCTGGAAGGTTCCGGAGTTCATGTCCTGTTCGATCTCGCGGAGCATCAAGATTCTCTTGTAAGTTGGAGGATGCGTCATGAACAGTCCCGCGGCTTTATGCCAGTTTGACTTGGCCTCGGCTTGCATTGCGGCTTCTAGTTCTCGTTCGCTAAGAACGCCGTCTTTATCGAGGTCGTACTTTGACTTCTGGTCCATGATGCTCGCGACGTCTTGCTTCGCCTGTGCTGGATCTTCGATGAAGAAGGCGCGTGCGCCGTGAGGCTCGCCTGGAGCGATTGATAGACCGTAGGCGATCTTTGTGAGAGCACTCTCCAACTCTCTAGGCTCTTGAGTCAGAAAGGCGGAGTATGCGTCGGCGTAGGATTCTCGGAGACGGGTCAATCGAAGGGCGAGCAATGTCGTAAGGATGTAGACCGCGTACGCTGCCACCGCGACGATTATGAGAACGCCCCCGTTGTTGTTCTTGTTGCGACTGTTGCTGTAGCCACTGGCAAGACCACCCCAAAGAACTGACCTGGCTATCAGATAGGCGACCAGCGGGATAGCACTGATCATCGTGACCACGACGAAGTCGCGGTGCTTTATGTGGCCGAGTTCGTGGCCTATTACTCCCTCAATCTCGTTCTCGTCAAGTCGCTGTAGGAGACCTTGGTGTATTGCAAGAGTTGCTCCTTTTCGTGTCCGTCCGAAAACGAAAGCGTTGGGGGTGGGGTCTGGTGAGATTGCTAGGCGTGGCATTGGGATGCCTGATTTCGAGGCTAGCTGGCCGACTTTGGCTTCCAGCCACCGGTTTTCGCCTGGCGCGAGATAATGGAGCCTGCTTGTTAGTCGGACGATGAAGGGTCCAATGGCGTATTGGAGTAGTACGATGAAGAACGCGCCGATTAGGCCGAGGACGAGTCCTGTTACTGGATCGAGGAAGAACGTTGAGATGACAAGGATTAGGCCGAGGAATATGGCGAAGACTAGGATGATGGTGAAGCCCATTGTCCGTTTTAGGGCACCTATTCCTGACAAAGTTGCTCTCTGATCTAGAGAGCTTATTTCGGCCTTGATTAATCCATTCCTAGAAAGAGAGAGTGGAAAAGATTGTCTGGGATAGTTTCTGAGATCAAGTGCAAGAATTGCGGCGCACCGCTCTCTATAAATCCTGGAGAAATTGTCTCGACTTGTCGGTATTGCGGGTACACTGCGGTTGTTGGTGCAGACCAGCCGTTTCAGCTAGAGCACAGTCTGATTCTCAACAATCACAACGCGGCTAGTATTGAGAACGGGTTGCGAGATTGGATGAGGGAGGGTTTCATGAAACCTGGAGATCTCGCGAAGAAGAGCAAGGTCTTGACTTTGGAATTACGATACTTGCCGTTCTGGCTTGTTCCGATGCAGGCGACGAGCAGCTACGAAGGTGTTCTGGAGCGAATATCGCCTCCATCACAGCGGAAGGGCTTGATAGACAAGGACTATGATTGGCTAGTGCTCGGTCGAAAAGGCGCGCAGTTTCCAACTCGGGACTATTCAGTGCCTGATACTGGTAAGATTCCTTTTGATTTCAAGCGGATAGATGCTGGGTCGAAGTTTCTCAACAGCGAGATGACTAGTGATGAGGCGGTCCAACATGCTAAGGATGAGGTGGACGAGAATCAGAGGTTTCTTGCAAAACAGGAGATTGACCAGGTGACCTCGTTCAATACAAGCTTCAAGGTCGGTCGACCAACGTACATTCATGCGCCAATCTGGTTCAACACATACGAGTACAAGGGCCGGTCTTACAACGCGCTCTTAGACGGGAGTTCTGGAGGGGTCTTGAGGGCGGATATTCCTCAGACGGATTTCAAAATGATTTGAGGGGATTCGCAGACGAAAAGTAGTCTTCGCTGAAGAGAGAAGTTCGGAGAAGTACACTGTTATGTGTCACGATAATGGTCTATCAGTGATAACTAAGAATGATGGGTGCAGGTGGAACCTTCCGGACAGTCTAGATCTTCTCTTGAACGTACGAAATAGCTCATTATAAGCCCTGATCTCGTTTCTGGGAGGGGGTGCGAACAAACCCGCATGTTTCACACGGGAAAAATCGACTTTTCGCAAGGCTATCTAGACTGACTATAGCCTCCAATCACCAAGACTCGCCCATTATCCATGCCAGACAGCGAGAGATCAGAAAAAAGGTGGGGATTGCGCTCAAAAAACCCGAGCGACACAAAGTGGAGAATTAGGGAATTAGTCCAACCCGAAGAATTCAGTTAGAGTTCTCCAAGAAATGAACGTGGTTGACCTGATGTTTGGTAAGGGACCAGTTATTATCGAATGAAAACAGGAACTTTGGTCAGGAAAAAGAGGACCTTTGGATTTTCAGGGCTCGATCACAGCTGAGGCGAACTGTTCGACAGCCAACCTCGGAGCGGGGTTCGACGTCTTCGCGCTCGCTCTCGAAAAGTACAGAGACCGAGTTCACGTTAGGCCGACAAGAAGCAGATCCGTAAGGATCAGAACAATTGGACCCTTCCGAGAGGGCGTTCCCTCAAGTGCTGCAAAGAATTCTGCGGGCCCGCCTGCGCAAGAGTTTCTAGATCAGAGTGGGGAGAAGATTGGCGTTGAGATAACCGTAGAAAAGAATGTTCCGCCGGGACTTGGGCTCGGCAGTAGCGGTGCGACCGCGGCGGCTTGTGCAAAGGCCATGAAGGAGCTTCTCCACATTAGCGTTCCAGATGATGAGCTGGTTCGAATCGCGAGTCTAGGAGAGAAAGCGGTTTCCGGATCCGCGCACACTGATAATGTCGGTGCGTCGCTTCTCGGAGGATTCGTGATCTCGTACGGAGAGCCCTTGAGGATCGTCTCAGTGAAACCGCCTTCGGGCCTCTCGGTTGTCGTGGTTACACCAAGGGTCCGGCTGCCGAAGAAGAAGACAGGAGTCTCGCGTAGACTCATCCCGAAGAAAATTCCTGTTCGCGACGCGGTACTCAATGTTGGGCGCGCGTCAGCGATTACCCTTGGCTTCTTGAAGGGTGACATCGAATTGATCGGGAGCGGGATGGAGGACGCTATAGCTGAGCCCTACCGGGAGCAACTGATACCGGGATATCCCGCGGTAAAGAAAGCCGCGATTGCGGCCGGTGCAAGCGGAGTCGCGATCAGCGGTGCCGGCCCAAGCATCGTTGCTCTAGCTAACAGAAAAGGGAATCCGACAAGGATTGGTAGAGCAATGGTCAGGGAATTCAGATCGAACAATACTGAGTCATCTTTCTTCGTGACGCGTCCGGCGGGCGGAGCTAGAATCGTTCGGAGCTAAATGATCATTGTGGAAATACAAGCTTCAATGCTTTGACTGCCTAAGAGAATTCCCTACGAGAGATGCCGGGTTCCGCTGCAAGAACTGCAACGGACTCCTAGAAGTCAGATTCGATTTCGAGGGAAAAAGGGAACCTGACTGGAAGAACCGGCATCTATCCGTCTGGAAATACCGGGAACTGCTACCGATCGAAAAAGAAGAGACTATCGTGAGTCTCGCTGAAGGTGGAACAGGTCTCCACCTCTGCCGCCGCCTAGGACGCAAGCTTGGCCTGAGAAGGTTGTATGTGAAGAACGAGGGAGAGAACCCGACAGGCTCATTCAAAGACCGCGGAATGACAGCGGCGATATCCAAAGCGAGAGAGCTAGGCAAACAGAAGGTTCTATGCGCTTCGACAGGTAATACGGCCGCCTCGCTTGCTGCTTACTCTGCGAAGGCCGGTATGGACTGCATCGTGTTCGTCCCCAAAGGCAAGGTCGCCGCAGGAAAAATGCTCCAGGTGACAATGCACGGTGCCAAAGTTGTCCAGGTAAACGGGGACTTCGACAAGGCCTTGGATGTCGCGATGGACTTGGCTCGAAGAAGAGAGGATCTCTATTTGATGAACTCCATTAATCCGTTCAGGCTCGAAGGACAGAAGACCCTCGCCTTCGAGATCCTTGACCAGCTCGAGAGAAGAGCCCCAGACACGGTTATACTACCGGTCGGAAATGGCGGGAACATCAGCGCGGCATGGAAGGGCTTCACCGAGTTCAGACAGTTGAAGATCGTCAAGACTCGACCTCGAATGATCGGAATTCAAGCCGAGAGAGCATCCCCGATCGCAAAGGCCGTGAAATCAGGTAAAGACAAGATTGTCCCTGCGCGTAACCCGCAGACGATCGCTACAGCCATCAGGATTGGATCACCTGTCAACTGGCCAAAGGTCCTACGCGCGATAAGCGAGTCAACCGGTACAGCGGAAACAGTTAGCGACCAGGAAATTCTAGACTCTCAACGGGAATTAGCGACCCTAGAAGGAATCTTCGTGGAACCAGCGAGCGCGGCCTCGATTGCAGGCCTCAAGAAACTCGCCGAGCAAGGAACAGTGGAGCCTTCTGAGACCATCGTCTGTGTCACAACGGGACATGGGCTGAAGGACCCGTCTGTCATCGAGCACCTTCCGAAGTCCCGTGCTGGTTACAATTTTGAGATTACTGACAGCTCTAGTCTTGGAGCTCTCGAGCGGATCCTTTGAGAATCATTCTCGCTGGCTTCGGTACGGTCGGCCAGGCACTCACGAGGGTCCTTTATCAGGACTCTAAGAGGATCGAACAGGCCTACGGGTTTCGACCGCAACTCACAACAATAATCGATAGTCATGGATCATGTTCTGACGAGAAGGGCCTAGACCTCCCTCTCGTGCTTAGCACCAAAGAAAAGTACGGAACCGTCGCGAAATATCCTGAAAGCGGAACCCGCAAGAACGACAGTAGTCGGATGATATCCAGTACCGACGCCGAAGTACTTGTAGAGACAACCCCGACGAACTACAAGAACGGGGAGCCGGGACTATCCAACATCAGAACAGCTCTCTCAACACGAAAGCATGTTGTCACAGCGAACAAAGGGCCCCTAGCCCTCGCTATGCCCGCACTCCTCGAGCTAGCCCATCATAGGAGTCTACAGTTCCGGTTCAGCGGGACGGTTGGAGGGGGAACGCCCTTTCTGGATTTCGCTGCGAAATGCATGCCTGGAGAACGAATAGCCAAGATCAAGGGCATTCTTAACGGAACTACAAATTACATTTTGACAAGGATGGAAACAGGCTCTCTGACATTCCAGAAGGCGTTGAGAGAGGCTCAGAAGAAGGGATACGCGGAAACAGACCCGACTAACGATGTTGAAGGATTTGATACGGCCGCGAAGATCGTCATCATCGCAAACTGGGTCTTATCAAAAGGACTGAAACTCGATGATGTTGATAGAACAGGCATAACCAGCGTAAGCTCACGAGAACTTCGAAAAGCGCGAGCCGCGGGAACAAAGATCAAGCTGATTGGCAGAATTGAAGACTCATCTGTTTCGGTGAGACCCGAAGAAATTCAAGCGATCGATCCGACATGTGTCCCCGACACGTTGAACGCGCTCACATTTTCCACTGAACATGCGGGAGACATTACACTGATTGGTCCAGGGGCAGGCGGGGAGCGAACCTCCAGCGCTATTATCCGGGACCTCGTTAGCATCCGTGGAGAGTACGCGATCTAGAGGCTGTTCTTGATTGAAGATCGTGATGAAGTTCGGCGGATCCTCCATCGCCACGGCCTCGAAGATGAAGAATGTGGCCAGAATTCTCCAGAGATATGCTCCATCCGACAGAATTGTGGTGGTAGTTTCAGCACTCGGAGATACTACAGATTACCTTGTTGAGACCGGTGAACTCGCAAGAAAAGGCGAGCTGGGAAAAGCGCGGAAACTCCTCTCCAAGGTCCAGAACACTCACCGTAAGATCGTTCTTGCCGTCACGGGCAGGGGACGGGTAAAGGAGCTCTTGGCGCAAATAGAACGTTTGAACTCCGAGCTTGACCGAACAGTCGAAGGCATCGCCCATCTAAGAGAGCTTACGCCGAGAAGCAGGGACTATCTTCTCTCGTTTGGGGAGAGACTCGCAACACCAATTCTTGCAGAAGCTGCTGCCACGTTGGGATTGAAGGTGAGAGTATTCACCGGAGGAGAAGCTGGAATCACGACTGACGACGTGTTTGGCGAGGCGAAACCGCTCCTCGAAGTCAGCTCCCACCAGATCCGGCAACGTGTGAACCCTCTATGGAATAGAAAAATCGTCCCATTCGTTACAGGATTCATAGCATCGACCGTGGACGGCAGTATCACAACTTTGGGACGCGGAGGCTCAGATTATACCGCATCCCTCCTAGGAGCCGCCTTAGGGGCTGATGAGATCTGGATATGGACTGATGTTGATGGCCTGATGACTGCAGACCCGAGAATAGTCAAAGACGCGGCTGTTCTTCCGACCGTCTCATTCGGAGAAGCTCTAGAATTATCATTCTTTGGCGCGAAGATGATGCACCCAAGAGCGCTACAACCGGCAGCTCAAAAGAAGATCCCGGTTCGTATCAAGAACTCATCGAGGCCAAAAGAGACTGGGACTCTGGTATCAACAATCGAATCTCGAAACGGGGGAAAAGTGGTGAAAGCTGTCTCGCTTATCCGCGACGTAGGAATCGTCACTGTAAGTGGCACAGGAATGATGGGAGCCCCCGGTGTTGCGGCTAAAGTCTTCCAGACTCTCGGGTCTAACAACGTGAATGTGATGATGATATCTCAGGGATCCTCTGAAGCAACAATCTCCTGCGTCGTCGCGAATAGAGAAGTTGACCGCGCAGTTCGAGCCCTTCAGCTGGCGCTGTTGGGCCAAGGATTTGTGGAAAGAATCGCGGAGGAGAAAGACTGCTGTGTCGTCGCTGTCGTAGGGTCAGGAATGAAGGGGACTCCTGGAGTAGCTGCAAGAATATTCACTGCAGTTGGAAAACGAAAGGTGAACGTCCGAATGGTCGCGCAGGGATCCTCAGAGTACAACGTGTCGTTAGTGGTATCCCACACCGACGGCCCGGAAGCTGTCAGAGCGATACACGAAGAATTTGGGCTTGCCCGATAGTTCTGAGAAGTGTTAACGCATAATCGTTACGACATCTTTGTCGACTGGTCTATGATCTAGGCTCACTCTCTGGCCTTCGAATTTCACGCTAGCACCAGAGACAAAGGCGTACTTCGCCCCTTCAACATATCGTGGGGAGATCTTCTTGCAGACATCT
The DNA here is from genome assembly GCA_964428235.1 of uncultured Candidatus Bathyarchaeia archaeon. Lineage (GTDB taxonomy): Archaea > Thermoproteota > Bathyarchaeia > 40CM-2-53-6 > 40CM-2-53-6 > 40CM-2-53-6. The sequence goes on from CAYRXJ010000004.1 coordinate 17,355, forward strand.
CTTAGAGTCGAGCCTGCCGGAAGAATCAAGGGTTTCTCGAAATCGGCGTCTCCATCAGGCCGTTTCAGATAGATCCGGATAAAATCTAGGGTCTCCCATATTCTCTCAGCAAGAAGGTCTAGGTTCAATCCCTTCTCTGCGGACACCGGCACAAAATCCGTCCCGATGGTTCTCTTAGCAGCCGCGAGATATTGCTGGTTTACAAGATCGACCTTGTTTAGTACAACTAGAGACGATACGTATCTTCGGTTCCCTGCTAGAACATCAATCAATTGTTCGTCTGTGATGTCTTCCCTTACAATAACGGCACCGTTGCTGATCCCGTACGCCTCAACGATCCCTTTGATCGTTGCCGGTGTAAGCTTGGTCAGCTTTACACTTGTGGTTAGTGCTAATCCCCCCTTGTTGCTTTTCGTTATGACAACATCAGGCGGCTTCTGGTCGATCCGAATCCCCATCTCGTGAAGCTCATGCTTCAACAGCTGTATCTGTCCTGGCTGGAATACATCGAGGACTAGCAAGACGAGATCGGCGTTTCGAGCAACAGAGAGGACCCGTCTCCCCCTGCCGCGTCCCGAGGAAGCGCCACTGATTATGCCGGGAAGATCGAGAATCTGAATGTCGGCACCGTTCAGGCAGAGGATCCCGGGAACGACGGTTAATGTTGTGAAAGCGTATGCTGCAACCTTCGATTTCGCATTCGTCAGCCTATTGAGAATAGTGGACTTGCCGACGCTGGGAAGGCCAATAAGGACGACAGTCGCGTCACCGCCCTTGCGTATCTCGTAAGCCTGGCCGCCTCCCTTTCCCGATGTTGAGGCTTCAAGCTCTTCGCGCAGCCTGGCAAGTTTCGACTTGAGCAGGCCGATGTGGTGCTCTGTTTTCTTGTTGATCTGGGTCTTTTTCATCTCCTCCTCAATCTGCTTAATCTTCTCAGGAAGACCCAATGTCCATGATACCCAGATGCCAGAACGTACTGGAAACGAACATAGTGAACCTTACTGCCTAACGCATATTCAGATGAAGCAGGAAGCTTAATCCTTCACGAAACCACTGCCCCAGCAACGGAGAAAGACTGTCGGGAGATGTTCGACTCGTGCCCGTTTTGTCATCGACCTTTTGACGCCAAATTGTTGTCCAAGGAACAATTCGACTCAAATGAGCTTACTAGGGTGGAGACTTTCCAGCTCGTGCTACTCTTGGGCATCAAATGGAACAAGGCGGCCTCTACTTTTCACCCGCGTTCGGTCTGACTGAAGAAGAGAGAGCGGCTGTGGCGATGCGGCCTGAGGCATACATAGCTTACAAGTCGATCTTTCAATGCAAGCATTGTGGCAAGGAATGGGCCAAGATATCGGTCGAGGAGATCCCTATCCCTCGGGAATATGTTGAGAACGAAGAGGAGAAGACTGACGCTGATGCTGAACGTGAAGAAGAAGAGGCCAGAGAGGAAGAATACAACAGATAGTACCTAGTAGCCGAGCGAGGAGCTTCTTCTCAGCGAACGCTTGCGACTGTTCTTATCTGGTCCAAAGACTGTCCGAAATCCTGCAGGAGGTCTTCGGCGGCCTCTATTCCTATCGAGACCCTGATCAGCCCTTCTGTGATCCCGAGCTTTTTTCGATCTTCTGGTGACATTCCTGAGTGCGACGTAGCAGCGGGTCTTGTCAGGAGCGTTTCTACACCACCAAGACTGGGCGCGACAATCGGGATGGTTGCGCCGCGCATGAAACGCTCGGCCGCTGCCTTCCCTCCTTTTGGCTCGAAACTCAGCATTCCACTATAACCATCAAACAGGTCTGCGGCTCGCTGATGCTGTGGATGGCTTAGCAATCCTGGGTAGTTGACCTTTGCAACGGCCTCGTGCTTTTCCAGGAACTGGGCTATTTTCAACGCGCTCTCGTTGTGGTGTTTCATTCTAAGCGCTAGGGTCTTAATCCCACGATGAAGGAGGAAACAGGCGTGGGGGTCCAGGCTCCCACCAAGATGATCGAGCCTGTGTTTCACTTTTCCAACTAGATCCGAGCTTCCGACAACAGCTCCGGCCACGATATCCGAATGCCCGTTCAGATATTTCGTGGCACTGTGGAGAGAAAGATCGAACCCGTTCTCCAGGGGACGAAAGTTGATCGGACTGGCAAATGTGTTATCGATGATTGATAGAATCCCGTGAGCCTTCGCGAACTTCACAACTTCTTTGTGATCAGCGCCCTGGACCAGCGGGTTTGTCATAAGCTCAACGTAAATCGCCTTGGTATTAGGCCGCAGTTTCTTCTCCCAAGAACTAGAATCATTACCGTCAACGAAATCGTATGATACCCCAAAGTTGTTCAGATCTTTCGTAACGAAATCATGTGTCCCGCCATACAAGCAGTTCTGTGCAAGTAAATGATCCCCGCTGTGCAGAAACGTGAGCAACGTTGTCGATATCGCGGCCATCCCGCTGGACGCGACAAGAGCGTCTTCCCCGCCTTCTATCGCGGCGAGCTTCTCATGCAAAGCTAGAGCATTCGGAGTGTTATTCAGCCGAATGTACTGGATATCGTGATAGTCTGACTCGGTTCGGGTCTCAAACATTGCCGATTGGAATATCGGCATGCTAACAGCACCCTGAACACGCGGACTTGGCTCGCCAGAATGGATCACTTTCGTCTCAATATTCTTGAATTTGACGTCCTTCAAGACAAGACACAGGCGAGTATCAGCTATTGTCCGCTAAGACCCTTACCCCAGCAAACGATGGGAGGGCTATGGATTCGTTGGTGGTGGAGGGGCCTGTGCATGCTGGAAGTCGAAGCAGTCCGACATGTCATCAGCTTGGGCGTCGCGCTGGTTGACTGGGGGCAGGCCGAATAGGGACTCGCAGAATTTCATGAGGCTCACGTGAGAATGGAGGGTTTTCGAAATGTAGCCGACCTTCGCATAGGGACTGAGAACTAGACAAGGAACGCGTGAGCCATACCGGAACTGTGTTCCTTTGTAAGAGGGTTGTGGAATGGATTGAGTCCATGATTCAACGTTTGGTGGAGTGACATGGTCATACCATCCTCCCCAGTCATCCCAAGTGATGAAAATTACGGTTCGACCCCATAGTCCGCCCTTCACGATTGCATTGATCTGATCTACAGTCCATTGCATTCCTGTTGTCACATTTCCCGTCGACCCTTTCCCGGAGTCAGGCGGATGCTCATCAAATTGACCCGTAGCGTAGACCCATGAGACAGCAGGAATCTTTCCAGATCCCGCATCTTTCGCGAACTGGTCGGAGGGGAACTTGTTTCTGTTGCCAACGCCGTTGAGATATTGGAATGCGTACCCGCCATAGTTTCCCCAGGACAAGTTGCCCCGATCGAGAAGCAGGGGAAGTGATGTGTTAATCGTCGGATGAGACGGGGAGATGATGGAAGGGTCACCGCGGGTGGGATTATCGATGAAAGGGGAATCCGCTGCCAGTAGCATGAGATGGTTAGGGGTTGATGGCCCTGCAACGTCGGTGAAATACTGATCGCAGAGGGCAAATTTTCTAGCGTATGAGAAGTAGGCTGGGATATCGGCCTCGACAAACTGTTGGCGAACGGCTGTTGTTTGGCGAGTTAACCATGCGCTATGCCGGTGATCAGGATCTCGCAGCGGAGGATTGGGCGATCGCGGCATTGTGATGCCGTTGGTGCCTTGAAAAGTTCCGAAGTAATTATCGAAAGTATGGTTCTCTTTGAAGATGATTACGACACGATGGAGCTTTCCGAAACCTGCGCTATTCTGGGGCCGCTTCGATCCAACCATGTTGAACTGTAAACCATGAGGAAAATTTCGGGTTTATTTCTTATGTTACAATTGATTGTTGGAGGACTAGTTTCGTTGGGGTGGTGGTTTCCGCATGAATATTGCTTTAAATCCTGCTAGCCAGGCTTTTCTGGCTTCTTCGACTGGGAGACCTGTGACGATCAGGGTCTCGAATCCGTTCCTTAATCCTATGAGCCGATGGATTAGCCGGTGCAAGTCCAACTCGCTGTAGATAAGTATTCGTATCC
>CAYRXJ010000005.1:0-21170 GCA_964428235.1 uncultured Candidatus Bathyarchaeia archaeon
TGGAGACTCTGACCGTTTCGTTGAGAAGGCCCTTTCTGAAGAGTATCCTTCCGCGGTCCTACAACGGGACGATGACTCGATGAAAGATTGGGCTGGAAAATTTGTCAACTATCTCGACGGGCAGAGTCAAACCTTGAAGGTTCCACTCGATCTTCGAGCAACCGCATTCCAGTCGCGAGTCTGGAAGAATATTCAGTCCATTCCGTACGGCAGGACCAAGACCTACTCTCAGGTCGCAAAGGAGCTTGGACAATCGCAGGCAGCACGAGCAGTTGCGCGAGCATGTGCGACGAATCCCGTAGCCCTGGTGATACCGTGCCACCGTGTGGTAGGTAAAGATGGTAAACTACACGGGTACAGATGGGGTACAAAGAGAAAACAGAAACTTCTCAACCTAGAGCAAGCGTCAATTCAGACACGTCTGAAAAACTGAGGTCCACTCGAATGGTCGACATGAAAGGCAAGACTTGCCTGATCACCGGCGCAAACTCAGGAATCGGCAGAGCAACGGCCCTTGGACTAGCGAAAATGGGAGCGACCATGGTGATCGCTTGCCGTAACCGAGAGAAAGGCGAGACCGCTTTGAGCGAAATAACCTCCGAGAGTGGAAATCAGAACGTCAAACTGATGGTTGCCGACATGTCCTCTCAAGAGTCCATCCGCAAGCTGGCTGGAGATTTCAAGACAAAACATAAAGATCTACATCTTCTCATCAACAACGCGGGAGTCTTTCTAACAAAACGAATCGTGACCACTGATGGTCTCGAGTCGACCCTTGCCGTCAATCATCTGGGACCATTCCTTCTTACTAGCCTCCTCCTTGACCTTCTGAAGGCAAGCGCTCCATCGCGAATAGTGAACGTGACATCAGATGCTCACCGTGGCACGACCATCGATTTCGAGGATCTTCAAGGCGAGAAGAATTTCTCAGGCTGGGACGCATACAGCCAGTCAAAATTGGCAGTGATACTCTTCACGCACGAGCTCGCAAAAAGGCTTGAAGGCACTGGTGTTACGGTGAACAGCGTTCATCCGGGAGTTGTCAGAACTAACTTCGCGAAGAATAATGGGGGCCTCGTCGCTCTTGGATTCAAGATAATCGGTCCACTCTTCATTACCCCTGAAACCAGTGCCAAGAGGGTTCTCTACGTCGCAACATCACCCAATCTCGACAATGTGAGCGGAGAATATTTCACGAAAATGCACGAAGCAAAATCCTCCAAGGAATCTTACGACGACGAATCAGCAAAACGACTATGGCAAGTTAGCGAGCAACTTACTGGCAGTGTTCCGCAGCCAATTCAGTAGAGCGGCAAGACTCTGGAATCGATCTCGACCTTTTCGAGGACGGTTGGAGGTCGCTCGACTCTAATGGTCAGCATTTTTCCTGACCATGAGGCCCTCAGTCCTGTCTTCCTCAATTGTCGTTCGTCCTCTTGTCTCATGAACTCGAGACCGAACATCTCGACCGTTGTCAGTTCAAAGGGTCCGACAGAGGGCAATTCCTGTTCGCTCGCTCGACTACAGGCCAAACACTATGAAGCGACGGATTTTAGGCGTCGTGGTACACTCATCTATTTCGAAATATTCTAGAAATATTTTTCCGTGGGCTGACGGTTCAAGAACAATTTAGTTCAAACGGTTACCCCGGTGAAATTGTGCCCCGGCCTAACGACAATTGCCACGAAGAATAGCGCGAGCGCAACAAAGTCTAGCCCGACACGGACAAAATCGTCCGTCGGAGAAGGAAGCACGTAGTCAATCAGCGTCTTCAAGAAGAAGAGAAAGAATGCTGCGGCAACCATCGCCAGTGATGGCTGTCTTCTCTTGGACCAAGCATACAGTGACACTGCGAAGAGTACGAGAGAGAAAATTCCTCTTCCAATGTCAAGCAGTGCCGTTGGATCGGTTGGAGAACTTGACACGTGGTGCCGCTCGCCTTTGGCTCCTCTTCGAGAATGTGACTCAGGTCAGGAGGTCGGCTAGTCTCTCGGCCCATGTCTCCCATATGCTCGGATGATAGCTCTTCAGGAGACCGACAATTCTCGTCGGATCGCCGTTTACTGTGTAATAGACGTACCCGTTCTCCTTTCGAGGCTGGACAAAGCCCGTTTGAGACAGCCGTCTCATATGCCAGTTAGCGGAGCTTGGGCTAATCCCCGCAAACTCTGAGAGTTCCTTCTGCGTTGCAAGAGGATTCTTGATCAGATACAGGATAATGTCTCTCTCAGTCTCTTGCGAGAGAACATTCAGAATCTCTCGGTCCTCGAATCTAAGCCCGTCATCGGCGTAGAATCGTTTGTACAGCCCGTGCCTTACGGCGACCACTGTCCGCTCGCGCTCTAGCCTGTAAAGATGATATTGGATAACGCCCATGGCGAGATTGAGCTCTCGTTTGATCTTTCTAAGATGCGTTCCAGGATTCGATCGGATAAAGTTCAGTATTCTGACTCTGTTAGAGTCCTGTATCTGAACGGTTTCTGCCGACTGCGCCGTTGCACGCTCCATTCTTCTCGCGCTAATGTCTCCGTGAAAAGTCTTTGGGCTCTGTTCGAATGAAAGGATTGTCTCCGGAGCAACTACTGACTGTCACCGAATCAAATCTTTGAAAGTAATGATACGAATAAGACCTGATCGGCCAACAATCAATATGATAAGAGTGCGAGCCCGAGGATGGGGATAACGCTTTGGCAAGGGGCGTCGCTGCGATAATTCTTGTGATACTGATCATCGGTGGTGTCTCAGGCTATCTGTTCTACACGAGATATGTACAAGGAACAGTAGTGTTGAGTATTACCGATCCGCCCCAAGCAACGCATGGAACTGTGAAGTACGACCCATCGATCCTCCATATTTACATCACATTTTCAACGATAGATATCCATCAGGTTGGTATTAGTCCGAATAACAACACGTGGATCCCGATACATGGTTCCCAGACTACGATAGACATGATCTCTGCTCTGACGACCTCAAAGACTCTGGGAAATGCGAAACTCTCGACCGGAACCTATGATCAAGTCAGGTTTCCGATTACTACTGCGATAGTCACCTTCACAAGTCTCGGGAACGTTACCTATGCGGTGCCCAGCGGCTCCCTGAAGGTCACGATAACCGGCGGAGGATTCCAGAGCACTCCGGGTACGAACACCAATCTATTGCTGACATTGTCATTCAATAACAACGAGATTCTCGCCATGAACGGGAATTTGACGCCTCACTCGACAGCCCAAGTGACTGGCTGAGCTAGCGTCTGTTTAGTATTCTAACTGCCGGCTTGGTGTATTGACTCCCAGCAGCAACAAATCTGGAGTCTACACTTAGGACAGGATTCTGAGTTCTTCGAGGTCCGACACTCTGATGGAGAACAACCGCAGTCTGCACAGGTGATTCGGTAAACTGACTTCCTGTCCAATGCTCGTCCTGGCCTAGCGTGATCAGGTCTTGCTATTTCTTCGCTTCTTTCGGTGGCAGCTTCGAAGTTGAATCTAGCGCTTTTGCTATCCAGTCCCGGAGCGTGGCTTGGTCTTTTCGCCAGATCCGAGGCATAACAACATAGTCTTTCATCGGTCTGCCCTTCATCGGCTCAAGCAGTGATGCTCCCTTATTCGCCAAGAGTTCCTCTTTTTCGTCATCTGACAATCTTACGAACAGTTCTTCGCCGAAAACTCCCGCGAACATGTTGCCATTGATAAATGCGGAGATGTTTCCGAACATTGGCCTAATCGTAATACGAGAATCCTCAGGAAGCAGCAATTTGAAAAATTCCTTCGAGTCCTCGTCTGCCTTTGGTATTTTCATAATATGGAACCGGTAGGCGACAGTTTGGCTAGTTGAGGGTTTTGAGGATGTTTAATGCCTCTCCAACGTGTGCTGTCGCTCGAACCTGTGACGAGAAGATGTGTCGAATGATTCCCTTCTTGTCTATTACAAAGCTGACGCGTCCCGGAAAGAGTCCCAGAGTCTTCTTGACACCGTAAGACTTCCTCACTGATCCATCAGGATCGCTTAGGAGGATGAACGGTAACTTGTGGTGATCCGCGAAGTCGCGGTGAGAACTCTGGCTATCATCGCTTATCCCGATGACTTCAGCACCGAGCTGCTTGAACGAGTAGTATGAATCGCGGAAAGAACAGGCCTCTGCTGTACAGCCTCTCGTGAAGTCTCTCGGATAGAAGTACACTACCAGTTTCGTTCCAACAAAGTCATCCAAGGAAATGAACTGTCCATCTCTGTTCTGCAGTCTGAATTTGGGAGCTGCATCTCCCACTGCGACCAAGGTCCCTGTCTCCTTGACTATGGAGGTCGTAGGTAGAGAAAAACTTGAGGCTCCCCTCAGAACCCCAGAAAGAGCTAAGCCCTTCACGATGAATGGGTTACTGGAAAGATGGCTATCTCTAGCATACTACAATCGGGGCTGACCAAATCTAGGGTAGAGGCTCTCGCGGATGGAATCTTCGCGACTGTAATGACTGTCCTAGTACTCGGATTGAGGGGTCCCGCGTCAAGTCTCACAGATACAGAGCTCCGAAACGAGATCCTTAACCTCTGGCCGAACATCACAGCTTACGCATTCAGTTTCATAGTGCTCGGGCTCTTCTGGATCGGTCATCATGCCCAGTTTCATTACATCAAACAAACGGACCGGGTATTCCTTTGGATCAACGTTCTCTTCCTTTTGACAATCGGCTTCATACCATTCTCAACTTCTCTTATTGGCTTGTACCCATTCTCACCGACGGCCGTCCGAGTCTATGGCGCAAACCTCGCGGCAACAGGCATCGCACTCAACGCCATCTGGTGGTACGCCACTCACAACCGCAGGTTAGTTGCGAAAGACTTGGATCCACACATCGTCACTCTTGCTCAAAGACGTACAATCGTCGGACCAATCGTCTGTTTTTTCGGGCTCGGTTTCTCTTACCTAGACGCTCGAATAAGCCTCGTACTCTATCTACTTCTCATACCGTTTTTCATGCGGCCCAGTCACCTCGACATCCACTTTCGCGGAGGATCACATGAGGACCATGACAAGACTACTTGACAACGCCTACCTGACGTAATAGTCCGAGACCGTCTTCTTCGATCCACTCCTCCACAACCTTTCCATGATCAAACCTTATGATACTGATTCCAGTAGTCCTAAACTTACGACGTGTTGGAGGGATTCCCATAAGATCTCCAAGATGTGTACCAGTAATCGCGAAGCGAGTTACTACTTTGTCATTTTCTTGGATTTGATCTTCTATGATAATGCGCAAGTCTGGGAAAGCAAGACGAAACATTTCCAGGACCCCGCGAAAACTGTCGATTCCTCTAACCTCGCCTTTCGGAAGAAGTGGATCATGCCAGACAACCTGCTGACTGAGAATCTCGTCTAACCCATCAAATCGGGCTTTGTTGATGAAATCCTCGTAGAACTTTCGAACAATAGTCTTCTCGCGGAAGGACATTTTTGGATCGGTTTTGTAAGGGCCACAACCATGAATTTATCATGGCTCTCGCCTTCGGTCAACGAAGACACCCTCGCGCATTCCCGCTTACGAGGCACTCAGATATCGAGAATAACTCTAATCCTACTTTCCGCGGGTTCTCTTTGTTGTCTCGCTCGCAGCTTCTTTGAGCAGTCTGTTAGTGCTCTCCGTACTTCCCCCGAGCCGGATAGTCTGTTCATGTTGATCAGACAATCGTTTCGTCGCCTCGATCAGGTCCGTTCTTCTGGTCTGTTCAGCGTTCGCTGACAACTGATTCATCGTCTTGGTTGCTTCTTTCAGTTCGCCCGCAGCAAGATACTGGTAGTATTCCTCTAGACCTTGGTAGTAGGTGAACTCTGAGACAAGGTTGTTGTTGATTCCCTCGGAGAACTGTTCGTCGTTCTTAGCCACTCTGACTTCAACGGGAGCATTGAGGGTTTTCTTCTTATCGTCAATGGTGTCGCCATAGGTGATGTGGATATCGAGGAGCTTTCCGTTGAAGCCTGCTGGGATCGGAACTCGTCCCCAGACCTTCGCAACGGACTCTATAGCGTTGATGGTTACTGGAGGTCCTTTGTAGTTGAGAATTTTCACGTTGGAAGGTCCAAAGTCAATTGTGATGTTGCTGGCGCCAACTTCGTTGACCGCGCTTTCCTGCATAAGGGTAGGGAGTTTGAGTTTCTGAGCGTCCGTGATATTGTGAAGTGTTCCACCTGAAACGTCAGCCAGGGCCTTCAGAATTGATTGGTTGTAGTCGCTGCCTATTCCGAACTCGATCATCTGAAATCCAGCAGGCATCTTGAGCTTCGAGTATTGTTCCGCTTTAGTGACGTCTGTAGGCTCTCCATCGGTAAGAAGGACGATCCATCCTGGAAGTCTGCTTTTCTGGGCGATTTCGAATGCCGACTGGAGTGCACCATACAGAGCTGTTAGACCGGAAGCTCTGATCTTCGGAAGCACCTCTGAAAGCTTCGTTTCTGGGTAGGTTTGGACCGTGCTTGAGAAGAGAATAACAGAAACGACGTTGCCCGGGGGAAGGCTCTTCACGTATTCTTGTGCGCCGTTTTTCGCGAGCTCGATCTTTTGGCCATCCATCGACTTGCTCGTGTCGATTACAAGAATGTGGTGGAAGCCCCTTGCTTCCGTGCGTCTCTCTGCGACCAGTGTTAGCTTGAATATTGCGTCGACCTTTGAGTCATAAGAGTAAGAGTGGCTGAGCTCTGTTCTGGCTGAGAGCGTCATAGTTTGACTTGCTCCTTCTTGTCGTCGTCGAGGACGAGGACTCCCGCTGCTCCACCGTGATACTTGCTCGTGAAAACCGTGATTACTTTGCCTCCAAGGTCTTCTCGGAATCCATCCACGACTTCGTGGCCACGGATGATTCCTTTGAGTCCGTTGTCATCAAGGAATTTCTCAGTCACATCGCTACCATAGTAGAATGCTCCATCCCCTCTCACACTTGGCACAAAGCCTTCAATCATGTCCCTCGGATCGTTCCATAATAGTTGGAACGCGGTTGGATCGTCAGGATTGAGGTCAGGATATGGAAGACTGCCAATCTGGGAAATATTCTCTAGATTCGAAGCTATGCCGCCGTGAACGCAGAGGTAATCGTTGACGACAACGGCGTATGGCATGGCTTGAAAGAACTCTTTGAATTGATCGTAGGCCGTCGTTCCTAACTTCTCTGTAACCTCCTCTACAAACCCGTAGTAGGGATTTGTCAGAGGGCTCTCATGATTTCCCCTAAGCATGATAATCTTACTTGGATCTTCTAGGAGTTTCGAGGTGATCACTCCTAGATTTTCCACTCCGGTTTCTCCACGGTCCACGTAATCTCCTAGAAATACGATCAAGTCTGTGTTGTCGTAATACTTGTCGAAGATTTTTTGGGTCATGTCGACCGCTGTGTGAGTGTCCCCGACAAAGACAACTCTCTTAGCTCGTCTTGAGTCGAGGAGAGGGCCTTCCATTGTCTCCTTTGCCTCTAGTATTAGCCTGGGAGTGTCCAGGGCTTCAATCATTCACCGGTAAGCCTCACGATAGTGCCAGTTCCGAACTTTACTATACTGTTCGGTTTCACTTCGACACTATCATGGACTTGCTCGAACTCCTTCCCATTGTAGAGGTAGGTTCCGTTCTTGCTGTTGAGATCTCGAAGCATCAGCTTCGATCCACTCATAGTCAGCTCAGCGTGTTTCCTTGAAACCTCCGCATCAGGAACGACGATGACGTTCTCGGGGCTTCGTCCAATTGTGACAGTGGGAAAATCATCGAATTCGATAGGGACCTTCGACTTGATGAGAGAGGCAGCAGGTGTATTCACGAAAACCATGTAGAATCTTCCGGTCCCGGCTCCGCTGGACCTGGAAGGAGTGGACGATGCGGGTTCGCTGTAAGGAGTAGATGTTGGAAGGAAGGGTTTGATCTCGGGTTCAGGTTCTGGCTCGGGCTCTGGCATCGAAGGCACGGAAAACGAGATTGAAGGTTTTTCTTTCTCGCTGCCAAATGAGAACGAGAAGGGCTTTTCCTCATCAGAGTCCTTCGTGAAAGGAGCTGGCTCTGGCGTGAGAGCCGCGGGTTCACTCTCGTCCGTTGCTGGTGCCGCTTCTGACTTCGATTCGGGAGCCTCGAAATTCTCAAGTTCGCCAGGTTCTTTCGGCTTAGGGGCAGCTGAGTCCCCAGCACGGTCTCCACCACAGGATATGCAGGTCTGTTTGGAATCAGGATTGTCCACTCCGCAAGCCGAACATGTCCATATCATTGTCTCGGCGGAGTCAGCATCAAGATCAGGATCTTTCGCTTTAGCTCTTGATTTCCGTTTCATTGTTGTACTCCCGCTTTACCGCTTTGCGAGCATGTAATTGCGCTGGAACGAAAACTGTCCCGGGACGGTCACACCGTTCATTACTAGGAATCCAATTCCTTCATTCTCACTCGATAGGAAGCGCTTGGTCTCGAGTTGTCGCAATTGAAGAAGGCCCACGGCCCAGTGCTAACCCGGAACTCACTGGGACCCATCCTAACCATAGTCCTGACCATACCAATCGCTTACCTGTTTTCTCTGGGACTCCAAGGTGATCCTTCCGCCTATCTGATAGGTCTGGTCAGCCTCGGTGTTCTAACCTCACTTGATCTCAGAAGCGGGATGTTTCGGGCCGGACTCGGATTCACGGTCTCGCTTCTCGCTTCCCTCTACGTCATTGGCCATTCGATCGCGGGGCAGTCATTTTGGCCCCTTTCATTCTCGGACTTCTCGTTACTCCTTGCGTCCCTGCCTCCAGCGATCGGGGTTCTGTTCGCGGGCTTCCTCTTCTCTCGAAACACCCCTTACAAAATGATCAAAGCAAACGTAGTCGCATCTATCGCCCTCGCAGTGGGCCTCGGCCTGGGTTCAGCTCTCAAAGCAGGCTCGCCTCTCTCCGTTGATTCGTTAACTATAGCGTTCTTTATCGCTCTTGGAGTGCCTGCAAACATAGCACAGATAGTTTTCTTCCAATACCTAGACAAGTTCTGGAAAAATCGGAATCTCTCCATGTCAATGATGCCCACCGCATTCTTCACTTTCAATCTCTTAGCGATTCTAGGCTTTGTAGCAACTCAGAATCTAAGCCAGCTCTATCCATTCTTTACCTCCCTAAGATTCCTTCCCGCGATCGCCCTGATAGGACCGGGGTCAAACGAAATAGCCCAGCGGTTTGCCTCCGCCCCGAATGCCGGCCCAACGATCACGATAACCGGGGCCCCAATCCTTCGACAAGGCAAGGAGCAGACAATCAAGATCCTCACGAAATTTGGCGGACAAGCATTGAAAATGGCGAAGATCGTAGCGACGATAAAGAGACCTGGAGGAAAGATCGAATCTCTCAAGGTTTCACATGTTGCGACCGGAGAATACAACGCCCGTTACCGACCGGGAAGCTCAGGACCATACTCAGTACAAGTCACGGCGACGAGCAAAGAACGCCAGACAGCCAACGAGTCCTTTACATTTGATGTTCAAACAAACCAACCAAATCTCCCAGCACCAGTCCTTCACCAGCCCTCACCAATATCCCACCCACCACCGGCTCAACCACATCCTCTCCCTCAACCCGCAATACAACACTCTTCGCCACCTCCTCCTCCTAAACCCCCAACGGTCTTCAAAGGAAATCTTGGAAAGCTGGACAACTGGGATCCCAGGGTCTGGGTCGGCCAAGAAGTTCACAGCTACAGAATAGTCGAACACCTCGCCACTGGGCTCACTGGGTACGTATTCAGGGCTAGCTTCGGTCAGGCCGGAACAGAGATGGCGATCAAGATTCCAATTCTCAAACCTGGGACGGGGTCGGCTGCCCTTGAAGAGACGATGAATGAAGCAACGAGACTCTTGGAATTGTCTGCGCAATCGAAATACGTCGTTCAGCTGCGAGGGATCCTGGTTGACCGACTAAATATACAGGAAATAATGAAAGGTGACACTCAGCTTTACCTTCGTAGCCCGCCCGCAATCGTGATGGAGCTAATGAAGGGAGGAGCCGCAAAGGGCTTGGTCGAGGATCCCCTCTACGATTCATTGTTTTACTCCGAAAAGTGGGGCGGAATCGTCATGCTCATTGGATCGATGATCGCGACAGGATTGGAAACAATCCATAATGCGGGTTTCGTTCACCTGGATGTTAAGCCACAAAACATTCTGTTCAATCTGAAGCCTCCATTCACTGGGCAAGAGATGAGAGATCAGATGAGATCAGGGACCCTCGTCCCCAAGCTGGCAGACCTCGGATCAGTTGTTCGCATCGGCGGCAAGGTTGGCCAGTTCACTTCCGAATACGCTCCAGGGGAGCAGGTACTGGGAGACAGCGCCGCCTCATCGATGGACGTCTATGCACTAGGCGCAACAATGTACAACATGCTGACCAAGATCCCGCTGAATTCTAAGAAACTAATCGAGCTGATGAACGCCTCAACCGCAAGCCCGGGATCAACCAAATCAAACGACCTTCGATCAGCTTGGAACTCGTTCACTCCAGACTTCGACAGGATTGCAAAGCTTGCCCCTTCAGTGCCGGTGCTCAAGAAAATGCTCGAAAAGGACCCACGCCACAGGCCATCAGCAGGGTCGGCAGCTTCAATGCTCCGTGAAATCGGGGAAAAGTCTCCATCCTAAGGAACCATCTTTCGAAATCTCAAGTCTCTTTGTAAATGGATGCTCGGTGAGTCTCGGGCATGAATGCATAGATCTTTCCGGAGTCTTGATTGAACGCGATTGTATGAGTTCCTAACTCCGTTGGAATGATTTGGATCTCTCTCATAGTCCTCGTGTCGAAAACTTGCAAAACGGCAGGGTTTCCGATTGTCACGTACAAGTGCTCGAGCTCTGGATTGTAGAAGATCACGTCAGGTGCTCCCGCGAGTTTCGACTGTCTAGTTACCTTTTCTGACTCTAGACTGATTTCACACAATTGGCCTTCGTCGCATGCGCAAAATAGGCGTCTACCATCGAGATCCACATCGAGACCGTGGGCACCAGTGGCAGGAATTCGAATCGATCCAGAGATTCCGTCCGGATCTTTCGCATCAAATATCGCTATTTGACTAGGATTGGATATATTCACATAGAATCTTTCCGTCTTGCGGTCAAAAACCGACCATCTCGTCCGCCCTGGAACGATGACATCCGCAGTCATTACTCCTCTGTTGATGTCAACTATTGACACGGTCACAGGGTCATTGCTATCTGGTCTTGGGACATTCGCCGCGAGTAAAGTGGATCTAGACTTGTCGAAGGCGAGTCCGTTCGGGCGACCGCCGACCCGAATCTTCTTCAGATCATGATCTTTCCCATGATCGAAGATTCCGACGGTATTCTCTCCGCGATTTGAAGTGAATATCTGGTTGTTCTCATTGGACACGAGTGCTCCCGCAACACCTGCGAGATTCGGAATAGATCTCAGATACTTTTCTTTCTTCCCATCAATCAAATCGAGACTGTCGTTCGACGTATGTGCAACGTAAATTGTTGAAGAGTCGAGGTGGACAGCCGCATGGTCAAAACCACCCTTTCCCTCGTTTCGAGGAAGATCGATGTACCCGAGATGCCTGAGGGTAATACTTGGCCCCCTACCGTGCTGTTTGGGGAACGTTGTACTCGAGTTCTTGTTTTCCTTGGACTTTCATCTGGCAGAACTTGTAGAGAGCATCATACATCGGAAATTGAAGTCTCATGTTGTCAAAGTCATCTTTAGCAATGTTTCGGAAGCCATGAGCGGCAGCCTCAAGACCAACTGACTCCGGTGGAGCATCGGGGATTTTCGCGTCCGCTCCTCGAACTATTTTCGCCAATTCCAAGAGGGCCGGATCTTTGAGTTTGTATTTCTTGATGATGGCATCAAAACTAACACGCTCATTACCATCTTCCTTGTAGTGTGTCAACTCAATCCCTTTGGCGTCGTATGGTATCGCGCCCGTGTCTTTAACGACCTGTGGAATCGTTTCAGGTGGTACAAAGAGAAACTCTGGGTTCTTGTCGACGAATTTTGAGATTAACCATGGACAAGCGATCCTATCGACTTTAGCCTTTTCGCGCGTTACCCATTTCATATCATTAGCACTTGAGTGCGGTCTGGACGGCACATACTCTTAAACCTAGAACAACGTCGACCCCTTTGCTTGCTGCTTAGCTGGATGAACGGAGATGGGAGGCTTATTCTTGCGGAGAAGGCGGTCCGTACAATTCCCTATGGGTTCCTCGGAGTCTTGTTCGCAGTTTATCTCAACCAGCTTGGGTTCGATACCTTCCTAATTGGTTTGGTCCTTGCGCTAACGGTAGCTTCTAGCGCGCTGTATACTCTTATCGCAAGTGTTTTCGCGGATCGTCTAGGCCGGAGGCGGACTTTGATCTTTTTCGCTCTAACTGATGCCCTTGCAGGGCTCCTTTTGTTTTCAAGCGATTCTTGGTGGGCTCCGGTGGCTGCAGGAATTGTGGGCAACATGACTGTTGGGGCTGGCGAGGTCGGCCCATTTCTCAGCCTTGAGCAAGCCATTATCCCTGGCACATCCCAGACACCTAAAAGGACGCTCGGGTTTAGCATCTACAATCTAGTCGGATACGTTTCCTCTTCTGCAGGGGCGCTTCTCGTTGGGATTCCACAATTTATTGGGTCTGGCCTCTCCGGATATCGTCCGCTTTTCTTAGTGTACCTCGCTTCGGGTCTTGTCGGTGTGGTCCTCTACTCCAGATTATCTGAAAAAGTCGAACCAGACCCAGACCCAGCTCAAACTCGAAGTGTGAACGTTCTTTCTGAGGGATCGAGACCAATCATCAAAAGATTATCCGCTTTGTTTGCTTTGGATTCGTTTGGTGGCGGATTTATTGGGACTAGTATTCTCTCGTTCTATTTCTAC
This sequence comes from uncultured Candidatus Bathyarchaeia archaeon, assembly GCA_964428235.1. Lineage (GTDB taxonomy): Archaea > Thermoproteota > Bathyarchaeia > 40CM-2-53-6 > 40CM-2-53-6 > 40CM-2-53-6. The sequence continues at coordinate 12,864 of CAYRXJ010000005.1, forward strand.
CAGCAGTATCATCTGCAGCTTAGTTCTCTAGGGCTTCTTTTCGCCGGAACTCAGATCATAACGGCGATTTCGTTCCTGGTCGCCGAACGAATTGCAAGCAAGATAGGATTGATTCGGACAATGGTCTACACCCACATACCGTCGAATATTCTTTTGGTACTCATTCCCATCGCCCCCTCGGCCTCAATGGCGGTAGGTCTCCTTCTCTCACGCCAGTCTCTCTCACAAATGGACGTGCCGCCTCGTCAGTCGTACGTGATGAGCGTGGTACCCGAGACTGACAGAACCTCTGCTGCTGGGTTCACTAATGTCTCGCGAAGCATAGCCCAGACGCCGAGTCCTTCAATCGCTGGCTATACAATGGCTAGCCTTTGGTTGGGAGCACCCTTTGTGCTCGCGGGAGGACTGAAGATCGCTTACGACTTAGTACTCTACAAGTCCTTTCGTAAAGTAAAGCCACACGATAACTAGGGATCGCTTCGATGACAAGCTTTTCGAACTACTCGTCAGTTGTGCGAGTTTCGTAGTGAAGCTCCGAGTTGCCCGATCTAATCACTACTGTTGTTCAGATAATCGGTGTTACACTATTCTGGGCGATCCTAGGCGAGCTCTTTCGACGAGGACTAATCGCTCTTGCGAAGAGGGCCGGCGCCTCTAGTGGCCTTGTCAAGTCGATTCGAGATGGGGTCAGAATCGCCTGGGTCGTCGTAGCAGTTGCAGCAGTCCTGATAGTTACCGGAATTGCGTCTGAGTTTCAGGCCCTTACTGTTACCGGATTGGCTGGTCTGACTATCTCTCTCGCCCTCCAGACCACCCTTTCCAACATTATTGCAGGTGTGCTGCTTTTTTCGGATAAAACCCTGAGGTTGCACGATGTCATTCAGTACAGCGGAATAAAGGGAACTGTTGTTAGAGTGGGTCTAAGGTCAACTTTGATCAGGACCGAAGAAGGAAACATTGCGATAGTTGGAAACAGCACACTCCTAAGCGGGCCGTTTGTCAATTTTTCCGCAGAAGAACGGCTTGTCGGCAAGAACTAGCGGTTGATTGGAATTTAAGCGCGCCGTCGCTAGGCGATGACTGAACGCTTCGGGCTCTCTGCCCTAGAAATGGCGGCTAGAACTGCATCGACGAGATCTTTTGCCGATTGTGGTGTTAATTCAATTGCAATCCTGGAGTCAACTCCCTCTTTACGACCGAACAAGTCAATGATGATCGCCTGTTCTCCGTGTGCGTGGTCCGGGTGGTCATAAGAAACACTTGACTGATCTATTGGAAACCAGCCGTTGGGACCCTTACCAATTCCAGAGATTTTTCTGTTCTCAACTATTCCTGTGCACATTTCCAGTCAGCTCCCTTTGTTGAGTCCAACTGAAGGTGTTTCAAGATATTTTTCGAAGAAGGTCCAGATCTTGTTCCAGCCGTCAACTGCGGGCTCCTGCCTATATCCCGATCTGTCATAGTAGAAGAAGCCGTGCCCTGCTTTAGGATACAGGTGAAACTCGTAGATCTTACCATGCTTCTTCAATTCTTCTTCATGTTGGGCGACTTGCTGGGGCGTTGGAAACTGATCTTCTTCGCCAAATAATCCAAGAAGAGGACATGACAAGTCCTTCGTGTAGTCGATGGGTGCAACAGGGTATTTCGGCGTCAGTTCTTGTTTGTTCATGACAACCCTTCCGCCCCAACAGTCCACAGCAGCATCGAAACCCTTCGTTCTCGAGGCGACGAGAACCGTTTGTCTGCCGGCGGAGCAAGTCCCGAATAGTCCGACCTTTCCATTGCTTTGGGGCAGAGATTTCAAGAATCGTAGGCTTTCAGTAATGTCTCCAACCACATCATCGTCTGCAACTCCGCCTGAAGCGCGGACCTTTGCCGCAATGTCCTCCGGAGCTCCGTGGCCAAACTGATAGTAGATGTTAGGGCTGATCGCGAGAAATCCATGATGGGCGAACTTTCGAGTAGTATCGCGATACCACTCGTCCCAACCAGGAGCATGGTGGATAAGCACAACACCGGGATATGGTCCCGATCCGAGAGGTCTCGCGAAGTAGGCGTTTACTTCTGTTCCATTGTGACCAGGGACCATGATAGTTTCAGCAATCATTCCTTCGTACATGTCAGTTCGATATTTGTGCAACTCGATCTCACAGAATCGCAAGAAGGCCGGATTGTTTAGTTTTTCCCTGCCATCCCAATTCCAACTGGTCCCGAAATTCAACAATGTCGCTGAAGGGTCGGTCTCGGAATCTGGGATCAACGCTCCAAACTGTGACGCTTTAAGTACGAGACGCTATGGTCCTCGTTCAGATTAGCATGCAGGTAACTGCACAAGCCGAGAGAACCCTTCAACAGGTCAAAAAGTACGACTTATTCCTCGACGTTGACTTCGACGCGCTCAAGTTTTCGGGTAGAGTAAGAATTGATGCGGAATCAACCGGGGACATTAGTCTTGACGCCGTTGACCTTCAAGTCAAGAGTGTAAACTCGGACGGTAGACCCCTTTCCTTCAAGCAAAACGGAAACAATCTTGACATCAAGAGCGGCAGACTATCTGGCCCTCTCGAAATCGAGTATGATGGAAGAGTCTCCGGTAATCTAACAGGATTCTACAAGGCACCCTACGGTGACAAGTATGTTCTCTCTACGCATTTTGAGGCTGGTCACGCTCGAAAATTGTTGCCTTGCATGGATCATCCTGCCTACAAGGCCGACTTCAAACTCACAGTTCAGACGAGAAAGGACCTCTCAGTCATATCGAATATGCCTCTTGATGCTGAGAGGATCGAAGGTGGCAAGAAGACTGTGGTCTTCCAAGAGACCCCGAAAATGTCCACCTACCTTCTGTATCTCGGGATCGGCAGGTTCGAAGAGGAAAAGAATAGACACAACAATACCGAGCTTTTCACGGCCGCCGTTGTCCGGCCCGAGGGCAAAATCAAACCCGCTCTACCTTTCGAAGCAGACCAAAAGTCACTCAAATTCTACGAGAAATACTTCGGTATCCCATATGACTTGCCTAAGCTGCATCTGATCGCGGTTCCAGAGTTCGCCTACGGAGCTATGGAGAACTGGGGCGCAATAACATTTCGAGAGATTCTCCTCCACTCCGACAAGAACACGAGTACATGGACAAAGAAAGGCATTACCGAGGTCGTTGCCCATGAGATCGCGCATATGTGGTTCGGAGATTTGGTGACGATGAAATGGTGGGATGATCTCTGGCTCAACGAGAGCTTCGCGACCTTCATGGCTTACAAGGTCGTTGACTGGGGCTATCCACAATGGCAGATCTGGCAAGACTTCGTCAAGAACAGCACAGGTGGGGCAATGGCTAGAGACGCATTGAACAGTACTCACTCCATCGAAGCTAAAGTCCATTCCCCGGAAGAGGTCGAGGAGTTATTCGACGAGATCAGCTATGGAAAAGGAGCCAGCATTCTTCGAATGATCGAAGCATACATTGGCCCAGAAAACTTCCAAAAAGGAGTAAGCAAATACTTGCGACAATTCAGTCACTCAAACGCCACCGGTCGAGATCTATGGAATCAACTCCAGCAAGCATCTGGACTCGAAGTTAGCCATGTAATGGATGAGTGGATCAGGAAGATTGGATATCCGGTCGTAAGCGTGTCACTTTCAGGAAACACGCTAGTTTTGGAACAAGAACGATTCCTATTGTCGGGAGAAACCGAAAAACAAGCTTGGCCGATTCCGATTACCCTTATGATTGACGGCAAGGTCCAGCAATTACTTGCTGACAAGGAACGAACCGAGCTCAAGGTTTCTAGTCCGAAGTCCCTTAGCCTAAACGTCAACCGGACAGGGTTCTACAGGGTCGACTACCATGGCAAGGAGCTACAATCGCTAGTCTGGGCATCCAAACTTTCAACTATCGATCGATATGGGATTGCGAATGACGCCTGGGCCTTTCTCAACTCTGGCCGAATCAGCTGGAAAGAATATCAAAACGTACTTGAAAGATTCTTTGAGAGCGAGGACTATCTACCTTCCTTTGAAACTTCGGAACGTCTGACAATACTCTACCAGATCGCACCTGGAAAGATTGTTGATCTTTCACGCAGATACCACAAATTGCAACTCAAGATCATGGAACGAAAACACGATGAGAACAGCTCTCAGCTCAAGGGATTAGTTGCGACACGGCTTGCTCTTCTTGACGACACTTATGCTCACGACGCCGGCACAAAGTTCAACACTCTTGATACGGTAGAGCCCGATATGAAGGACTCAGTTGTCGTGGGCTACGCCCGATCGACCAACAACTATGATGAGTTGCTCAACCGCTACAAGAACAGCACAACAGACGAGGAGCGTCTAAGATACCTGGAAGGTCTAACTAGCTTCAAACGATCGGAACTCGTGAAAAGAACCTTGGACTGGGCGTTATCAGGCAACGTGAAACGTCAAGACATCGGTAGATACATGCTGCAGTTTGCAACAGCCAACCCTGAAGCTCACGCAGTCACCTGGCAATGGTTCCGTGACAATATTGTAAAACTCGACAAGATGTACGAGGGAACAGCTACATTATCCGCCTACATGCGTGCTTACATTTCGATAATAGGAGTCGGCCGAGTCGGAGAGGTCGAGAAAATGTTCAAAGAACACAAACTACTGGGTGCCGATGCCGTTCTTGAAAGGCTGAAGATTCACGATAGGCTTGCGAAGGAAATCTCGAAATCCTAGCAAGGACCTCCTTGTCCGACTAGAGCGGAACATCCACGCCGTTAACGTTGAGTTTGAAGATTAGCTCGGTGGCTCGGGCGACCGTTGCATGAACTGGGCAACGTCGGTGAGTCTCTCTCGCGACGTGGGCAACTTTCTCGCTTGAGTCTTTTGTTGAGACTCTAGTTTCTACGATTATGGTCTTGAAGTAGGGCGCCACATTATCGATCTCGAAAAGTCCTCGGCGGTCCCATGATCCGGTTACGACCGTCTCCAACGAGTCGATTGACAACCCTTTGAGAGCAGCGTTTCGTACGAAAATCACATTTTCACAGAAACCGATGGATGCCACGAAGAAGTCGGTAGGAGTGGGACCCTTCCCTGATCCTCCTATGCTTTCCGGCTCGTCTTGGACGACAGTGAAGCCGCGGATAAGGGACTCTGAGTTCTGGTCTTTAACTAGCTTCACTTCGGCTTTGTTCGTGGCGAGAGGATTTGTTGTCCCGGAAGCAATGATGTTCTGCTTTAGCGCTTCGATCTTCTGCTTCAGCTCGGGCGCGATTAGAGTCATGATTGCTTGGATGGTACGTCTAGTGGCGATCAAAAACGTTGGCTTAAGCCTTGAACGTCTTCGCGTTAGTATCGAAGCGCTTTTGAGAACGCATTGATTTCAGAACTGCGACGCGTCGGAATCGAACTGGGATTCTTGTCTGATAGACGTGACTCCGTTGGCGGTTACCAGCCCATCAGCGATTACGGGGTAATCGGAGACATGCACTCCGCCGCCCTTGTCGGCCGAGACGGTTCGATCGATTGGTATTGTTCTCCGAGGTTTGACTCCCCAAGCGTATTCGCTGCGCTGTTAGACTGTCAGAAAGGTGGCAAGTTCCAGCTCGCGCCGACTGGGACTTTCACCAGCAAACAAAACTATGATGGCGACACCAACGTGCTTGCCACCACTTTCACTTCTGAAGCAGGAAAGTTCCAGCTCACAGACTTCATGCCGTGCTATATGGAAAGGGGCGTTCTGAAAGGATTTCAAGAGATCCACAGGATCGTTGATTGTCTAGAGGGCGATCCTGGGCTCAGAATTACTTTCGAACCCCGATTCGACTACGCTAGGGGAAAAACAATCATACTCGACGCGAGAGACGGTTGTATAGCAAGAAACGATAGGTATCATCTTAGCCTGTCGTCGTCTGTTAAGCTCTTCACAACCAACGAAGAGACTCTTGTCAACGATTTTCGATTAACCAAGGATCAGCGGATGATCTTTGTACTGAAATGGAACAACGGTTCGCCGAGCCATCCGGGAAAGCACGAGAGCAGCACGAAGCTAGCGAAAACCCTCTCGTATTGGAAGCGATGGGTGAGTCACGTAAAATATCAAGGTCCTTACCGGTCCCAAGTCGTAAGATCCTGTCTAGTGCTAAAACTGCTGCAATATGCTCCGACCGGAGCAATGGTGGCGGCTGTCACGACCTCACTACCGGAGAGCATCGGCGCGTTACGAAACTGGGATTACAGATATTCCTGGATCCGAGACACTGCTCTCTCGGTATGGGCATTAAGTGAAGCTGGAGCATCGAGAGAAGCGCTCGACTACACTCGCTGGATGGTTAACGTGCGTCGTCATTCCAAGGAGAAACTGCAGATCATGATGGGCATCGGAGGCGAAAGAGAGATTCCTGAACTTACGCTGGATCATCTTGAAGGCTATCGGGGGTCGAGTCCTGTCCGGATTGGAAATGCTGCTTACAGGCAGGTTCAGCTCGACATCTATGGGATTTTGGCCGATGCCATGTACTATCTGCATCGTGCTCTTGGTTGGACTAGCAAGCAGGTCTACGAGAATCTGGTCAGGTATTCTGCTGATCAAGCAGTTGCCGAGTGGGAGAAGCCCGACAGCGGGATTTGGGAAATGCGACAAGCCAGATCATTCGTCGAATCTAAGATGTGGTGTTATGTTGCGCTAGATCGCGCGATCAAGATCGCGAGAGAGCTCGGGTATGAAGAGGATTGGCGTAGATGGGATCCGGTCAAGAAGAAGATCAAGGCTCAAATCCTTACAGATGGATGGTCTAGCAAGAAGAAATCCTTCACCATGGTTCTTGGCGGCGAAGAGCTGGACGCAGCCAACTTGCTGATGCCGCTTGTAGGATTTCTCCCTGCAAAGGATCCGAAGATGACTTCGACGATTCAGCACATAAGAGAAGAACTCGCGAAAGATGATCTGGTTTACAGATACAGTGTCGATGATGGGCAGATGGGCAAGGAGGGGGCGTTCACAGTCTGTAGTTTCTGGATGGTCGACTGCCTGATAAGACTGGGAAAACTGAACGAGGCTGAGGGTCTTCTCAACCAACTTCTAAAGCGGGGCAATCATCTCGGCCTCTACTCTGAAGAAATTGATCCAGCAACAGGTGAGGCACTGGGTAATTTTCCGCAAGCGTACACTCACATGGGCCTGATTACGGCCTCGGTCCGACTAGAAGAGGCTCGTCGAAAGACGGGTTTCATGCGCTACGCGAGAGCGATATCGAGCAAGATAGGGGGGTAGGCATTTAGGCACTTTGCCTAGGACTTGCTCGTCTTGTGCAAGTCGGTTAGCAGTTGGATAACTTCGCGATGGTTTCTTAGGTTGAACCTCGCGTAGGACTTTGCAAGTCCCACTTTGATTGAGTATGCTTGTTCTGGGATTGCCTGGAAAAGGTCCTCGTCCGCCCAGTCGTCCCCCATCGCTAGTACGAAGTCGAAGGTTTTCTCCGAGAGAAGCAGCTTCGCAGCCACTCCCTTGTTTATGCCGACATTCCTTACTTCGATAGACTTGCTTCCTTGGAGTACTTGGATTTCCGTATTCTCGGTGAAATAGGATAACTCATCAGCGAGTTCCTTGGATCTGACATGGGCCAGTTCGGGGTCCGCTGCCCGGTAATGCCACACTAGGGAAAACTCCTTTTCCTCGAGGACCGACCCTGGCAATCGATCTTCGTACCCTCGAAGAGTCGGTCGGACCTTTTCCTTCCAGTTGCTTTCGACCTTTATCGTGGGAGTCCAATCGCCGGCTCGAGGCCTAATCCATGCACCGTGCTCGGCGACGATAGCTAGGTTCAGGCTGCCAAACCATTCTTGCAGGAGATTCCGATTACGCCCGCTTATTATCACGACGGAGTTTCGCTGATCCTCTGAGAGAGTGCCCAGGACAGCTAGGAGGCTTTTTTCTGGAACTGCTGTTTCAGGGCGAGCCTTGAATGGCGACAGGGTTCCGTCGTAGTCGAGAAATAGGATTCTGTTGCGGGAATTCTCGTAGTCCTTGATAATTTTCTGGCGGTTCTTTGAATCTAAAATTAGCGCACTGAATCTTGTCTGTTGATCCTTAACCGCATGTAATGTGTCCATAAAGTCCTGTCCCCATCTGATGACGTCGTAGCGTTCGAGCCGTGTTTGCATTGCTTGGTTACGGCGAATTTGTTCCTCTTCTGGCATCTCCAGAGCGGTTTTCAGCGCATCGACTATTTCGGAAGCATCGTTAGGGTTAACGATTAGTGCCTCACCTAGTTCGTGTGCAGCGCCTGCCATTTTCCTTAGGTACAAAACCCCTTTATTGTCCGTTTTTGT
>CAYRXJ010000006.1:0-20509 GCA_964428235.1 uncultured Candidatus Bathyarchaeia archaeon
TACGATCTATATTTCCCCGAGCTGACTCGTCTGCAAGCGTTGCAGGGTGCGGAGCTGATTATCTGTATCTCTGCTAGTCCGGGTTTGCGTCGCCGGTTTTTCGAGGGGTTTTGTTTGAGTCGTGCGATGGAGAACGCTGTCTATCTCGCGTATGTGAATCGTGTGGGGATTGAGGAGGGTTTGCAGTTCTGGGGCGGCAGCAGAGTTGTAGCGCCGAACGGTTCAGTCTTGGTGCAGTGCAAGTATGATGCTGAGGACTTTCAGATCTGTAAGGTGGACTTGGACGAGGTTTCTCGAGCTCGAGCGTTTATACCGACAATAAAGGATCTCGAACCGGGCTTGTTCGATAAGCTTCGGGAGAAGAGCAGGGAAGCCTAGGGTCCGTTCTGCGAGGGGCCTGTAAGAATCAGATCCATGCCGAGAGACGAGCGAGTTCAGTGATCCAGAAGACTCAGGAAGAGGAGGTTTGTGGCACTCGGATTTTTTCCGGTTTCTATATTTTTTCCTGACGTTTCAGGCTTTCTGTCCAGCGGGTGTTTTGGCCTTGTTTTCAGGGTTAATCGCTTGTTTCTGGCTTCTCAGCTGGTTTTTTGGTCCGAGCGTTTAATGGTATTTTCTTCGTGGGATAAGGTGTTCTTGGAAAGTGGATGCTTGGATCCGGGATCAGGGCGCAAAACGGGCGACTCTTCTGATCAAAAGAGTCCTGGAAAGGCACTCTTGTGTCGCTCAAGTTTTTGAGCGCAATCCCCGGGTATTTTCTGATCTCTTGCTGGCTGGCTTTGAGAATGGGCGATTATCATTGATCGGGGGCGATTGTCAGCCTGGATGGCTCTGCGAAAAGTCCGCTGGTTCCACGTGAAACATGCGGGTTTGTTCGCACCCCCTCCCAGAAACGAGATCAGGGTTTGAAATGGGTGATTCTGCGTTTTGGGGCGCGATTAGCCGGGACAATTTTGCATAGAATGCATTCTCTGGATTGCATTCGGGCCACCGCTCAGAACAACCCTCATTAGCCCCCTCGACGAGTTCGTCTACGGAATTTAGCGATGAAGGGTCGAAACTACCGGTCCCCCTCAGGTCAAGCGTTTACCCGGATGAAATACATTCACGGATCCCCTGCACCGAAGGTTTCCAAGTTCAACATGGGAGATCTCACCACTCATTTCACACGCGAGATCCGCCTGGTGGCAAGAGAGCACGTTCAGATCCGGCACAACGCGCTTGAGTCCGCACGCGTCTCAGCCAACAAGGTACTGACCGACAGATGGGGAGAAACAGGGTTCAAACTACAACTGTGCCTGTATCCCCACATTATTCTGCGCGAGAACAAGATGATCGCTACAGCCGGCGCGGACAGATTACAGGAAGGGATGCGGAGGGCTTTCGGAAAACCCACAGGAAGAGCCGCACGCGTCGAGAACGGCCAGAACATCCTCATCATATCCGTCAACGAGGATGGGGTGGACACGGCGAAGAAGGCTCTAGGAGTTGCCGGGACAAAACTTCCAATGAAGACCCGGATCATCGTCGAGACACAAGTCGCTCCCGCAATGTCCGCCGAGGCCTAGCTATACATTGCCCAAGCCTGACGCCATCGTTGTCCGGCTTGAAGACGTAAGAAAAGACGACATACCCCTAGTCGGAGGAAAATGCGCAAACCTCGGTGAACTAACAGCTCAAGGAGTTCACGTTCCCCCTGGATTCGCTGTTACGGCAGAAGCATTTCGTCGATTCCTAGAAGAAACAAAGATCGGAGAGATCATCCACAAAACACTTGAAAGCTCCAACGGATCAAAAGATCCGAAACAGTACGAGGAAGCCTCCCAGGAAATCCGCGAGATTCTGGAATCCGCTCCAATGCCCGAAGACATCGCGGACAGTGTCAAAAGCGCCTATCACGAGCTGTGCGAAAAAACAGGAAACAAGGACGTAGTCGTTGCAGTCAGGTCCAGCGCGACCGGCGAGGACCTGCCCGACGCTTCGTTCGCCGGACAGCAGGACACTTACCTTAATGTTCGAGGCGAAGACCAGCTTGTGCACTATGTCCAAAAGTGCTGGGGCAGCCTCTATACTCCAAGGGCAATTTTCTACCGGGAAGAGAAAGGATTCCCGCACGAGAAAGTCCTGATCAGCGTTGGAGTCCAGAAGATGGTCAGGTCACGATGCTCTGGCGTGGCTTTCACTCTAGATCCGATTAACGGCGATCCTTCCAAGATAGTTATCGAGGCAACATGGGGGCTCGGCGAAGCTCTTGTCGCCGGGATCGTTCGCCCTGACAGGTTCATCGTCGATAAGGGAACCATGCAGCTGATCCACAAGGAGATCGTTCCAAAAATGGTGGAGCATGTCCCGAACGACAAGACAGGACTCACAATCCAAAGCGAGGTTCCAGTCGAGCGCCGAAACGTTTCGAGCTTGACTGATGACGAGGTCCTCGAAATCGCAAAGACTGCCGTCGAGATCGAGAATCACTACCGGACAGCGCAGGACATCGAGTTCGCAGTCGAACACGGATCCGGCAAGAGTTCACTCTACATAGTCCAGACTAGACCAGAGACTTTCTGGAGCAAAATGACAACTCCTACCGGCGAAAACAACTCCCAGATTGTCCACAGGGTCCCCGTCCTCCACGGCCTCGCTGCCAGCCCCGGACTGCATGCTGGCAGGGCAAAGATTGTCCCGACAACCGTTGAGGCTGGACGATTAATGAAGAGCAAAGACATCCTCGTTACTAGAATGACGAACCCCGACTGGGTCCCATACATGAAAATCGCCGGGGCAATAGTCACCGAAGACGGAGGAACAACATGCCACGCTGCAATCGTGTCCAGAGAAATGGGGATCCCATGCATCGTCGGCGCGAGAAACGCCACGAAACTAATGCAGACCGGACAAGAATACACCGTCGACGCGAAGTCAGGAGTCGTCTACAACGGCCTCGTCGAAGAAGTTCTCAAGTCAACAGAGCCGAGACAAGAGATCCCGACAATCATCCCGATAACCTCCACCAAGATCTACGTCAACATCTCGCTGCCAGAGCTTGCTGACAAGGTCGCCAGAGAAACCCATGCGGACGGAGTAGGTCTCCTACGCGCAGAGCACATGATGCTCTCAGTCGGCAAACATCCGCGAATGCTTATCGAAGAAGGAGGAGGCGACAAGATGGTCAACGCCTTCGCAGAAGGAGTCCGAAAAGTAGCCACTCCCTTCGCCCCCAAGCCCGTGGTATACAGATGCCTAGACTTCAAGCCCGACGAGTTCCTCGGGCTCCCAGGAGGCGAAAAATACGAACACGAAGCCGGACACGTCGGACCCAACCCACTGCTGGGCTATCGAGGCTGTTTCCGCTACACCAAAGAGCCAGACATCTTCCGGCTAGAATGCCGCGCCATCAAGAAAGTCAGAGAAGAATTCAAGCTCACGAACGTCCACGTAATGCTCCCCTTCGTACGAACACTCGAGGACTTCAGAAACGCCAAGAACATCCTCGAAGAAGAGGGATTGAGACGAGGCCCAGACTTCAAACTCTGGATAATGGTCGAAGTACCAGCCACAGTACTGCTCATCGACAAGTTCGTGGATGAAGGGATCGATGGAATATCTTTCGGGACCAACGACCTGACCATGCTCATACTCGGCATCGATCGCGACGATGCGTCAATCCAGGAAATCTATGACGAGCGGAATCTCGCCGTTCTCAGAGCAATGAGCCATGTCATCAGGATCTGCAGCGAGAAAGGGGTGACAACCTCGATATGCGGTCAAGCACCATCAAACTATCCTGAAGTCGTCGAATTCCTGGTCCGCGAAGGCGCTGTCAGCATGAGCGTCAACCCAGACAAGGTAATCGAGACAAAAATGCTCGTTGCAGCGATAGAACAGAAACTGATACTCGAAGAAATGAGAAAAATGCGCCATGCCAACGGCGACCAGGGCGCCATGAAACCACGCTGGCCAAAGTAGCCGGAATCACCCCGACTCTTGTTCGAGCAAGTCATCGACTGGATAAAACAAAACCACAGTGGCGCCAGAAAGATCGTCGAAATCGGCGTTGGTCACCGACTAGATGTCGCAGAACGATTATCATCCGCCCTGCCCCAAACAGAAATTATCGCAACCGACAAAGACGAGTCATGGGTGAGATCAAGAAAGACAGGTCGGCTGAGAACTGTTGCCGATGATGTGATGTTCCCAAGCATCAGCGTGTACCAAGGCGCCTCACTCATCTACAGCCTACATCCACCGCAAGAACTTGTCTCGGCGCTGGTGAAACTGGCAATTCGGGTCGGAGCAGCCCTTATGGTTGTACCTACTAGTGATGAACGCCATGAGTTTGACTCACATCAATGGCGAGAAGCCGTGGTTCAGGGCAAATTTGTGGGATGGATGCTGAAGTGACTCGGTATCGTGATGACTAGAACGCGAAGATCTTCACACTAGCCTTCACGATTACAAACCGGAGTTTCCCGACACTCGTCGTCCCGGGATACAGCATCTTGAACTCTATCTTGAAAGCGCCTAGCCTCAATTACTAGAGGGCAAGCGCGCTGTCAAGTTGGGCTCCGCCTGCACCAGCCCCGCATTCAAAGGGGACTCTCGCAGGGCTAATTCATTTCTTAAAATCGCATCCTCTACTCTTCCTCTTCCTTCTTACACCGGGGATTCCAGAGTATCTTTCAGGCTCAAGCAACATGGCCTTCCTAGTTGTGAATCCAGTTCTCTTCTTTCTCCTTCTTGCAGCAAACCTTGGACTGTACGGTTCTGGAGTGATTTTGATCCGCGAGGCCAAGATTCGCTGGAACAAGGGGTGGGCATCAGTCTTCCTTCTCGGCGCGGCTTACGGTATAGTCGAAGAAGGCCTAGCATTACGGACACTATTCAATCCGAACTCTTCCGTTGTCGGAAACCTAGGCGTCTACGGACACTGGTTAGGGGTCAACTGGGTGTGGACTATTGGGCTGCTCATCTTTCACGCTGTGTTCAGCATTGGTCTTCCAATCTTCATCTTCGGACTCGCTTTTCCGGAACTAAAGTCCAAGAGCCTTGTTTCAACAAAAGGCCTCGGGGCTTGTATACTCGCCCTGGCAAGCGATTCGATTCTCCTCTCTCTGTTTGTTAACTATTGGCCAGCCGAAATCGCGGGGCTCTTGATTGTATCTAGCATCGTGGTAATACTTCTCGTAGTCGCCGCGAAGAGATTGCCGTCAAATTTCCTAAGAACAAACAGGACGGAGCCGAGATGGCGCCCAAGAACATTCTTTCTCATCGGTTCAGTTTTCTTCATTATTCCCGTTCTAGCTGGAGCAATCGCGGCAAGTGCGAACCTCTTCCCTCCCGTCATCATGATCTTTGATGTCGTAGCGGCACTTTGGCTTCTCAGAGTGGTCTATCGTTCAATGGGTACACGCGTTAACCAGATCCATCAAGTGGCCTTCGCGTTCGGACTCATAGCCCCGGTGGCAATATTCGGTCTTCTAGCCAGTGCGTCGTTTCCTCTCGTGATCATAAATGACGTGTTTGTGATTCTCTTCTCGAATAGAATGTGGAGGAAATGGAAGATGTTGACTTTCACTCAACATTACTCTTTCATGCAATCGTTACCGAATCTTGGGAGTGAACGCGGCTCGTTCACCTAGTATCGTAAGAATCGACTGCGAAAATCCGGGCGCTCTTTGAATTGAGAGATGTCCGTATTCTTTGAAGACCTCACAACAGACGAGGGGAACGGTTGAACTCGACCTTCTTTGCTTTCTGACGAATAGACTGGTGCGATGGGCTGCTTGGGCTTGAGAACCTGTATATGGCCCAGTTTGGCGGGACGGGAGAATACGGATCGAAGTTGACAACCAAGACCGCGAAGATGACTCTCAAGGGAAATACCATTGATGAGAAAGATGCCAAGGAGATTATCTCTGGAATTCAGGCAATGTACGATAAGATTCCTAGTTTCATCCGGCCCATGCTGCCAAGTCTCCCTGACATTCTCAAACGGATACCTACAAGTGCCGGAAAGTACAGTCTCAACGAGATCATTCAGCTTCTAGACTGGGCGTACGAGAACGGACAACTGAAAAAATAGTGACCGAATAATGAGCCACCCCTCCAAGGACATCACCGGGTCGTCCGGGACCCAACTGTTAGGGAGGAAGGTTGCACTTCTAGTGTCGAGCAGTGTCGCATCTTTCAAGACACCCGAAATCGCACGGGAATTGATGAGACACGGGGCCGAGGTCTATCCAGTGATCTCTCACTCGACAGAGAAGATGATTGGGCCTGATCTCTTGGAATGGGCTACCGGAAACCCCGTCGTTCGCGAGCTTACAGGTAAATTGGAACACATTGCTCTTGCAGGCAAGAGCTCTGGACATGCCGATCTAGTGCTTATTGCTCCGGCAACGGCCAACACGATCGGGAAGCTTGCTTCAGGAATTGATGACACTCCCGTCACAACAGTCGCCGCCACGGCAATCGGTTCCAAGCTGCCCGTGCTAATCGCCCCGGCAATGCACGAGCCATTGTACGATCACCCAATCGCACAGGAGAACATTGCGAAGCTCAAGAAGATAGGGGTCGAATTCATCGAGCCAGAGATAGTTGAGGGCAAGGCGAAGATAGCGTCGACTGCGAAAATTGTTCAGGCTGTCATAACCCGACTCACATCTCAGCTTTCATCTCAAGGAAGAGATCTAGACGGGAAAAGGGTCCTCGTTACGGCTGGTCCGACAATTGAGCACATTGACCCTGTTAGAATAATTACAAACAGGTCTTCTGGAAAAATGGGAGTAGCCATTGCAGAGGAAGCCTGGTCGCGTGGCGCGGAAACTACCTTGGTTCTGGGACCGGGCTCAGCTGTGCCTCCTCCGAGTGTAAAGACAGTCAGGGTTGAGACTACGGAGCAGATGCTAGAGGCAACTTTGCGGGAGTTGAAAACGGGTGGATATGATCTGGTCTTCGCGGCGGCGGCGCCCAGTGATTATCGGCCGTCGAAACCGGTTAGCCGCAAGATTAGCACCCGAAAGGAAAAGACTGTGGACATAGAGCTTGAGGCCACTCCGAAAATTATCACAGAAATGCGTCATGCAAGTCCAAAATCGTTTCTAGTCGCGTTCAAGACTGAACACGCGGTCTCAAAGGAACAACTTGTAACAGAAGCCTTTGAGATTCTCAGTGAGAAGAACGCCGATCTCGTTGCCGCCAACGATGTCTCTGCCGAGGGCGTAGGGTTTCAGGCTGACACGAATGAACTCTTCGTCGTTGATGGACGAAAGACTGTAACTCATATTGCATTAGCTCCGAAGCGAGAGGTCGCCCGACAACTAGTAGATCTTGCGCTAAAGAAACAAAGAGAGTAGCCAACGGGGCAACATTCCAACGACCAAGAAGACGGTTCGAGCGGCAGCGGTGCAAACACGACCCACTTCCTCTGTCAAAGAAACGATCGGTCGTGCTATCAAACAGGTGCACGCAGCCGCAGAGAGAGAAGCGGATATCATTTGTCTCCCCGAACATTGGTTGCCCGAGAAGACTATCCCTTCCTCAGTGAGCCCTCTGCCAGCGCTGCAGCGAGCGGCCCACGAGCATGGAGTCGTCATAGTGGGAGGCGCCTTTTACGAGCGGGTGGACAGTCGACTCTATCTTAATTGCCCAGTCATTGGTCCCAACGGAGAGATTATCGGTCGTCAATCGAAAGTCCACCTGTTCTATTCTGAGAAGAAAATTGCGAGGCCTGGAAACGACTACAAAATCTTCCAGCTGAACGGCTTCAAGCTTGGGGTCCTAGTCTGTTATGACGTGGATTTTCCCGAGGCTTCACGGATTCTCTCTCTAAGAGGGGCCGATCTCCTCATGTGTCCTTCAAGAATCGTTAGACAAGGAATCGAACCATGGCATCAGTACGTCACGATTCGAGCCCTCGAAAACCGGATTGCGGTTGTCGCGCCGAATGTCTATGCACCACCTCTGTTCACCGGCTACACCCTGATCGTCAGGCTTGTCGAAGACGCGAAGATGAAGATCGCCCATCCTCAGACCCATATCCTCAAAGAACAGCGGGCGGGAATAATCGTCGAAGATATTGATCTTGCTCTCCACGCACGACTCCGCAGGCAACGGTTCGCAGATCGCAGGCCCCAAACTTACACATGGAACTGAAAGATTCTGGCAAGACAGAAAATTCTGGCAGTTGTATTCGACCTAGACAACACGTTGATCCAGTCTAAGAGGGGCGCTCGTCAAGGCCTCCGAACGGTTGCCGCGGTTTTCGCGAAACGACTCAATGAGTCGGGATATCATTACACAGAAGCCAACCTCTTCAGAAAACTGCGGCTTATTGACTTGGAGATGCATGGTCGCAAGTTTCTCTATAACAGAGACATCTGGTGGGAGACTCTGCTCAAGGAACTCGGACTCTCGAAGCTGGGGGGTTCGTGGATTCATAGAACGACCTTGCTTTATTGGGAAGCTTACTCCTCATCAAGTCCCCTCTTCTCTGATACTATGGCGACCATTCGTCGATTGCACAAGGCTGGAATGAGGCTGGCGATGGTTTCTGACTCAGACGGGACGCGCGGAATGAAAATGAAGAGGATCCGACAACAGCCGTTTCTGAGATATCTTGAGACCATAGTCGTCTCTGGGGAAGACACGCCGAATGTGAAACCTAGCAGAACGCCGTTCACCTTGATCGCACAACGACTGGGTCTGCGTCCCACCGATTGCGTCTATGTTGGAGATAATCCGAAAACCGACATTCAAGGTGCCAAAGGCGTCGGAATGATGATGATACTCATCAAGCGGCGAGGACCCAAAGGCGGTCATCCTGACTATCGGGCTCACTCGCTGAGCGATGTCGCTAAGCGAATACTTCAGAACTAATCTCGGCACTAGATTGTCGCTGGAACTCGATCGTGGCAGCACTCGGGCCAATTCGTTCCTTGATAATGTGTGCGAAACTCGCCAATTTTTCGTAGCCGACGAATCGTCGACCAGTGCTCATTGCAACCTTGAGCGTAGTCCCGGACCCAAGAAACGGATCGAGTACAAGATCGCCCTTAATTGAGAACATCCTAATCAAACGGCGTGGAATCTCCTCAGGAAATGCTGCAACTCGTCGTTCCAGATCTCGATGCGTTTGCCTCGTCCCGGTGACAGTCCAGACCTGAGAAAACCATTCGTCCCGTTCTTTCTTCGTAAACTTGCTATCATATCGCCTCGCGTCTTTTGGCTCAAAGCTTCTCAATCTTCCTTTTCGGAAAATCAGAATGAACTCCATATCCAGTGTCACGTAGGCGTTCGGTGGCAGAAATCCTGAGCCTAGGAATGCACCCTTGCCCTTGTAGCTAGGTTTTGTGGTCGGCTTCTTCCAGAGGACGTACGGGAGTGTAACCAGACCAAGATGTTCGAAGGTCTCTATCACACGGGAATGGTTAGGGTAAAGATGGAATGTTCCATCTTTTGTTCGAGTAGCATCTCCAATGTTGACGCAGACAATTCCCCCGGGGACAAGTACTCGTTCAACCTCCTTCCAGGTCTTGTCTAGAACATGGTGCATCTCATCATACGATTCAGCAGACTCTGTTCGAAAAAAGTCATCCCAGATTGATATCATGGGATAAGGCGGAGAAGTAACGACTAGGTGGATGGAATCGTCTGTGATCTCTTTCATGTTGCGGCTGTCGCCGATAATGACCGTGTAGTCGGCGCTCACCGCTGGCAGTTTCTATCACCCGATGTACTCGGAGTTGCCGGTTGATCCCGATTCCTTTTCGCCCGTTTGCTTGAGGGCTGTCTCGATCTCTTTTGCTTGCCCCTCAAGTTCTGTCATGTCGATTCGGAGGCCGAGTTTCTTGACAAGAACTCGGAGTATGATCATCGCGGCGCGCGGGTCGATCCTGAAGCCTGCGGTTTCTCCCGAAAGAAACCTGACCTTCAGGTTGTTTACCTTTGCGAGTCCGGGTAGTAGTACTTTTCTCCCCTTTACTGCTCAACTGTCTATGATTTTGACTCCGAGTTGTTCTAGATCCTTGACTAGTTCCAACTCGCTAGCTGCACCATAGACGCTTGGATGCTCAGCAATCTTGCCGGTGATGAATGCCCCTACCGTCACAACTGTGTTTACTCCCAGCTTTTCGGCGAGTTTCACTACCGCCTCTGACAGACGAAACGCTCCCTCTGGAAGAATCGGTTGCGCATCTCCGGTATACAGTACTAGATCTGGGCCCGAATCCTTGTTAATCCAGTAGAATATCTCGTGTTTCATCAGGTCAGAAGTTCCGTCTGGTTTGAGAAGCAGGCGCGGGGGGAGATAGTCGGAGTAGAGATAGCCGAGGGGAATCGCGTTTAGGGTCTTGACGAGTTGGTCAAGCACAATTTTTGCGACTCTCCCGCTGTCCGGGAGACCTGCGATAAGGACAGGTGTCTTGAGAGGCGGGGTGTCATTGAGATGCAGGTCGATTCGTTCTCGCAGGGGTTCGTCACCGAGTTGAAGCGGATTTGTCTTGACTATTTGTCTGGCATAAGAAGTGATTGACATTGACGCGATCATGTCTCTACCGATTTGAGTGAAAATAGTCCCTACTTTATCTCCTAGAATGTTTATATTCGGGAATTCCCGAGCCAAACCTCCCCAACTCTTTAGGTGTCCAATTGGCAAAGTTCATGCTGTCACTCCGTGACGAGAGCTTTGAACTCCTACAAACAGAGGCAGAAGATCGAGGAATAACAATTCAGGAATTGATCAGGGCAGTAATAATTCCCGACTGGGTCAAGATCAATACTGATGCCCGATCAAGTTTTGACAACGGGAACAATAATGGTGGGAGCAGTCGATCTTCGGATCGAGATAACGAACAGATCTACCAGCCGCCGATGAGAATCCGATAGAAGAATCAGGCCCAATTCGGGTCAACCTTAGTATTTGTTCTTCATTTCGCCTATGATTCCTTATCACATTACTCCGAGACAGTTAGGATGATTGCACAACTCTTATGGGCTCACAATGCTGTCAGTGAGTGAAAATGGGAATCGTCTCCGATATTGAGAGAACACTGCAGATTCCGCGACTCGGGATCGCGCTGCTCGCGGTTCTGTTCGGCGTACTGCTCCTACTCATCCCACAACTATTGAATTATCTGATCGCTCTAGGCTTGATAATTTGGGGAATAGTGGAAGCAGTGAAGGCTAGCAAAGCATCAACAAGCTCGAGTCCCGCAAAATAGTCGAGCATCTGTAACGAAAATTTCTGGATAGAAAAGAGGGGGTTGAGCGAAGCTCAGGGCTTCGCCAATCACCTGACTGTCTAGTTTTGTGCGACTTGTGGTTCTTCAGTTCGGCCTGGATGTTCGCTTTGGGAGAACATCGCCATCGCTTGCTTCTGTTTCTCGTCCTTTTCCTTCTTTGACATGTTGACTTGCATTGAGATTGACCAGTGATGTCCGTAAGGATCTGTGAGTTGGCCGTAGCGTTCGCCCCAGAATTGGTTGTCCAGTTCCATGGTAACTTTCGCCCCTGCGTCCACTGCTTGTTGCCAGATCTTGTCAACATTGGGGACGTAGACATGCAACGTTACCGGGCTGTTGCCGAGCACGTCCGGTGACTTGACTGGACTGCCTGGCATTGCGTCAGAGAGCATTACTATTGAGTCACCGATTCTGATGCGTGCGTGCATGATCGAGCCGTCGGGGACTGTTTGGCGGGCGAGTTCCTTGGCGTTGAAGGCTTTCTTGTACCAGTCAATGGCGGCAGAGGCACCGTTGATCGCTAGGTACGGTGTTACAGTTCGAAATCCACTAGGGATGGGTGTTTTCTTCGACTTTGCTTGTTTTTTCGATTTTGCCTTTTTTGATTTGGACTTTGGCATAATTGGGGGCTAGCAAAGACGTGGACTAAAACCTTCCTAGTTTATTTTCAGTTAAGTCGACAATTTCTCGCGAGTTCGTCTTGGGGGGGATGCTAGGATGTCCTCACGACTACAGAAAAGTGGAGTCTGTTGCGTCCCCATAGAGTTATCTTGTAAGTGAATGATTCGCCCCGTTCTCTCCGGGGAATAATATGTCTCAGAAGGCAGTTTGTCCTCGTTGTGGTTTCGCTAATCCAGTCGGACAGAGTTTTTGCTCAAGGTGTGCGGCGCGTCTAACATCGTTGAGTCGAGCATCGTCAGTCCCTGCCGGAAACGCGGTTTCCGTTACTCAGTCAACGGCACTCGAGCCTCCTTCAACAGATTATGTCCTTTGGCGAGGTATTGATAGGACTGAGATTGGGCTCCTCGTGTTAATCGTGGGAATTATCCTCGGAGCAATACCATACACTTACGGTGTTGGCGGTGGGACCCTTTCTATTCTTGGGGTCTTACTCTTGGTTTTGGGTCGAGATGTTTTTGGCCGAAGACATTCGCGATTTGTATTAACAGGGCTTGTGATCTTTTTCGTAGGGATTGCAGCCGGGACTTTGAATGCAACCGAACTTACTATCTCCCTCTCATCATCAGAGGCTAGCTACCGTTTCTTATTGGGGTCAATAATTGTGCAAATCGTTTATGGGATGGCAATCTTGCTGTTCACATATTCTCTCCAGAGTAGAAATGGAAAGATACTATTGTGGGCTGGCTACATCGCTAGTGTTCCCGCTGTAATCGTCAGTCCGCCAGACCTAAACCTACTATTTGCCTTTCGAGCTCAGGCGCAACTCATATCTTATCTGAGTCTCGGCCCCGCGCTGATTACAGCGGTGGCTTTCTATCTAGTCTGGTCGAGAATCAGAAGAAGGGAACTTCCGAAGGACCAGCCAACCTAATCCGGCGATCCCTTCAGAACTTCTCTGATCGTTACAACGCCTCGAGTTGTATCTTTGTTAGGGGTATCTTTTGGTCTAGAAAGATTTCCTTCATCAGCAACGCTTAACCTGCTGAGACACCGTATGTGTTATGTTGTGTCATGGTCGAGGAAGACCCGACAAATTCAACGCCTTTGGGAGAACCCGACCAACCAAGTCGTTCTGTTCCGCGGGTAGAGATTCACGAACTTCCGGATGTGGCTCGCGGACGGATGTTGTGCGTTATTCATGGACGCTTGTGCTATCGTAGAGCATCTCAAATCGGAATAGGCGACTGGATTTGCCCAGACGAGCGCCATGGCATGCCCATTCAAGCCTCGTGAAAGGACTCTCACGTCAAAAGCTTGGGCGGAGGGCCCACGGCAAAGCAAGTTGTCCCGACTTAAAGCGAGTTCCCAGGAGAATAGTCATTTCGATAATATCCATCTGAAGACGCTGTGCCCCCAAAGCCTATTGCCTCGAAACTAGGCCTCAACACTGAGCGACTTCAGTATCCGTGTAATAGGGAACAACATTATGATTGTTAGAAAACCCGCGCGCTTCCGAGCATCTCTGGCATTGTTGTTAGCATTGCTAGTTGTGAGCGCTTTCCCATCTCCCGTAGCGAAGCCTTCAACGGAACGATTTGTAAGCCACTCTCCCCTAGGATTCTCGCAAGAACCTAGCAGGGTCCCTAATCTAGCGGCTCCCGCTAACCCGGTATCCTATGATGAGCAAGTTGGGGTCACGTTTGCACAGAATTTTTCAGCATTGGAATATAATGTGACGGCGGTTGCTTTTACCGACAACAGTGTGGGTCCTGGATATCTCGTGAACGGGCTCACCGATCAGGACTACTGGTATCAGGTTGGTTTATCCTACAACTGGCCGCTCCAAAGCGGTGGTTACAACGCGGGATTCAGCATGAACTACGAAGTATTCGACCCGAACGACGTGTCAATTTACCCAGCAAACGGTGGAGGGGGTATCCAAGTCTTCGTGAACGGGTCAGTGAATCCGGGAGACGTTGTTTTGCTTAGTCTGAGTTTCTCGTCAGGCAATGTAGTCATGAGCGCGTTCGATTGGCAAACCCATGCTGCGGGGTTGAAGTCATACATTGCGCACTCGTCCAATCATCTCTTCATCGGACTTGTTTCAAGCCTAGATAACGTATCTCACTTCTTCACCGGACTGATGACAGAGCAGTACCACTCCAGTCCATACTTTGAAGCCGGGTCACCGGTTACTTACAGCTCGACTTGGCTAGCTCTCACTTCGGCGTGGATGTGGATGGACGAATTTGATCCCTACAACGGGATAACTATCTTTCAGGGCAATACCACCAGTGCACTGCCCCTATCCAAGGATCTTGGCAACTATTTCTCATCGAATGGTACCGCTGAAATCGTCAGTACCCATGGCTTGGTAACCGGACTGACCCCTGTTACTTTTCCAACCGCAACTCCGAGTCAAGCCGTGCCCGCGCGGATTGGGTATCAAGTTGGAGTTCCAATCACAGTCAGCGATGCTGCACAGGGCGGGATCGTGCGACTCGCTAACCTTACAATTTCCACATCCTTCGGTCGATACAATTCCTCGTCCGCAAACCCATTCACATTCGATGTGGGAAAAACAACCTATCAACCACTGATCAATGTCCCGTCAGGTCTCGATCCCGGAAACTATAGCCTGACTATACAGATCGGCTCATGGCAGTTCTTGGACAGTGAGGCCCATGAATGGATATCGCTCACGCCGATGAGCTTCAACGAGACCCTTACCCTGACAAACAATCCTGTCCCACCCTCTAATCCCGGCCCGAGTCCCCCCAGTTCTGGTAACGGTCCTTCCCCAAGAACCAGTTCTACGAGAACGCCTGTCACGATAGCGGGGATAGTTGGATCCTTACTAGTTCCTGGTGCACTAGGATATGCCGCACTCGCAATACTTGCAGTCATGCTTCTACTTAGAGATAATCGCAAACGTCAATCCATGTCGAACTCTTTCCTGTCACTTTGCGCGGGGTGCGGCTCGGAGTTAGTCCAGGGAGTATTGACCTGTCCGATTTGCGGACTCGTGCGGCAGCAACAGAATCCAATCAATGATGTTCCGGTCGGTCCCAGAGGATCAGGATGAGTCCATTACTTGCGAAGTGTGGACACTGCTTCAAGTACAACCTCTTCGGCCTTCTTCATCGCACTAGCGAGCTCAGGCCTTCCATTGGCCGGTCTCCAGTCTCTCCAGAGCTCGTCGCTGACCACTAGAAAGTTGCAGACCTCGACATTCCTGTAAACTCCTAGCGCGTACATAGCAGATGTCTCCATGTCCACTCCCAAGACATGCCTGAGCCTATAGTTCTCTATGGTCGTGACCATCTCCCTGTATGGCGCATCGGTTGTCCATAATGGACCGGTGTAAGCGGTGATGCCTTTCTTGATCCTCGCCTTCTCAAGTGCCCTCACTAGTCGTTGGGCTGGACGAAGCCCTTCTTCGCTTGTCAAATAGTGCGGCGAAGTGCCTTCTTCTCTGATGCAAGAGGTCGGGATGAAGCATGTGCCTAACGGGGCTTCGGGTTGGATACTGCCCGCGATTCCTAGCCCGATGAAGGCTCGGGCACCACACGCGATCAATTCCTCCATTACCATTACGGTGGCAGGTGCGCCCCTGGGTAGACACACGAAAGATATTCTTTTTCCGTTTACTCCCCCATTGTAAAGTGGATAGCGGGGACCCCACCACCATGTCTCGGAGATGGTCGCTCCGGATGCCTCGGCAAGAGCATTCACGGTTGCAGGATTCCATGAACAAACCACAAGGGGGGCGATTCCAACCTGGTCAACAGTGACACCACGTAGTGATGCCCACGACTCTACCGCCATGCCAGCGGAGAGATGCTCTGTCATAGGAACTCCAACATTTTCGCTCTGATAGGCTTTGCGAGGATTATTTTTCAACCTCCGATACGGAGACGAGGCTCGTTGCTGGTCCTAGGGCTGAAATTCGCGGTTCCAAGCGACTTTGATGAGACGATAACGCTCAACGACACGTTCGAGAATGTCTTGGAAAGACTCGGGAAGGGAGCCTGGAGGGCTATCGACGAACAGTATGTGAAAGGCAAGATCTGAATTTCGTTATCAAAACACTTTTCAAGCACGCGAAAGTCTCGTGCAGAATGTCGAGCTTTACACAGCTTCGGCGACCAATACTGGAACAGGATACAATTCACGTGGCCTCGCTTGAAGAGTGCTAGCTCTGCGAGTCTCAAGGACGATATGGTTCGATTTTACAAGATGAAAGTGGACAAGGTCGCTTACGTTGGGGATGGACGATGAGTCTTCACGCTCTCAAGGAGTCGGACTTGAGACTCGCGATCAAGGATTCCACGCTTGTGAAGCTATGTCAGGAACAAGTCATAGAAACGAAAGCGATTCAACGTTTCAACGAAGTCCTAACCGCTCTCCAAAACGAACTGGCGGATTAGCAGCGACTGTTTATCAGTAACTATGCAATCCTCTTGCAACTGGTAATCTTAGTGGAACATATTTGTGACAGGTGCGGCGGCGAGTTCGAAACTACTGAGCTCAACTCCCAAGAAAAACAGATCCTTGATCAGACGGGCAAATGGAAGACCGAGCGTACCTATCGCTGTTATGATTGTGAGAAAGAAGCCCTGCTAGGAATTGGCGCGCCGTAGCAACCGTAAGCAGGTAAACTCGGATTCTGAGAGTGTCTACTTTTTCTTTGGAGCGGTAGCCTCGACCTTTCCATGAATCCTCACAGACCCCATGTGAAGAGAGGATGTCGCAAGCTCCATTGTCACGTCAAAGTTGAACGCACGGTCCTTTTCGGCGATTCTCTCAAGAACCTCTGCGAGAGATGACGCTACTGCTTCAGTCTTCTGAGGCAAGATTACTCGATCTTTCTCTTAGTGTTTCCTGAGTATAAAGTTCTGTTGCGCAGAAAGTTCAGGTCGTCAGATCCTTCTTAGCCTGAGGCCTGTAAGCAGGCTCCAGATAACTAGGAAGATGAATCCTCCAATGTTGAAGAGTCCTGACAGCATCGAGCCAATGGCAAAGGTTGGAATGAACAAGAGGCCTAACACCCCGCTGATGATCCCGCTGTATCCGGTGATCTTCTTGAAACTCGTGCTTTTGAGCATGGTGTAGCTTACAAGAATTATCGCGGAAAACTGGAGGAACGTTGCGACTAGTGCCGCTATGTTTGCCAAGTCCATAGTCAGTTGGCCAGTTGCCAAGTATGCGAACTGATTATCAGCGTTCGAAGAGACGTATGAGTTACTCAAACCGATCAAAGAGAGGCGGAGCGGTATGTCCACCCCAACATCGACAGCGACAAAGACCATGTTGAAAATCGCGGCTATCAAAGTAACTGTTCGGTTGTACTGCCTGAGAGCAAAGTAAAGTGCGGGGAAGGCTATGAGGTATAGCAAATCGCTGACGAGGTACAGTCCCCATGTTGTGCCGAACAGCAGATTCTGCGAATGGATGGACGTCAAACCAGCTTGAACTGTTGCGGGTGCCAAGCTTGGAATGAGCAATGGAATAAGCGGCAGGGTAACAAGAACGAGAATCCCCGCGATGACGATGCTTATCGCGCCGGCCCTGTAGTATCCCGCCCATCTCTTATCAGGCACATTTGTCGGAGACGCCATGAGAAGGAATCGGTGTCTTCCAGCTGGTTTCTAACTGTTATAAAAATCGAAGAAATCTCGTAACTTTATGCGAGGGCGTCGTTGTATAATGCGTCCAAAACAGAATATGCCTCTTCTGGTGTTGCCGGATTGGCAGGTAGAATGTCTTCTGCGATTGATCGCTCGAGTATTTGCCTGATGCAGTAGCGGAGTTTGGTTGGGGTCATGCTTGCTTCGACGTTCCACATTGGATGGTCCATGTTTACGAAGACTGTTCGGACCCCGTTCTTGTCGGTCTCAACGTAAGCCTGGCCTCTGTCGCCTCCATGAGCGATGTCGAAAGCAAGAATCTGGTCTTTGAGATGTATGACGCTTCTAGTCGCGTCTCGAGGATGAGTCTTTGATTTTTGGCCTTTTCTGTGGACCGTACCGTTGGTTTTCCTGGAGTGGCCCGCTGTTTTTGCTGCCACCGTCTTGGTCTTGATTATTGCCTTTGAGAGAATCTCGATGTTGCGGCGAAGACTGCGCCTCAATCGTTCAGCGATCTCTTTGTTGAGGTACTGTATGCTTCGGAGTTCTCTTCGGCTCGCAGTCTGTCTGAGAAACTTCAGAACCCGGTTCCGCACGAAACCGCGCATGGCTTTCTCGAATACTCTCCACTGAGCGCTGTCTCGCTCGAAATCATTTCCGCCTGGCAGCCGACGGATGAAGTCCGCGTTGACCCAGCCCTGTATGCGGCCTAGCCCATGGATCCGATATTGATCGAGGCCGAAAAACTGGTGTTGTAGACAGGTGATGTGCTTCTGCTGTATGCTTAATCCTGCCTCTGATATTCCCGCTCTCGTCTTGGAGATTGGAAGGATTAGCACTTCACCTGTAATCCTGCCGTATTCTGTCGCGACGCTGATTGGGAGAAGAGTTGCTCCGCGTAACTCTTCGGGTTTTACGGGCTCGCCGTTGACAAAAACTTCGAACGGACCATATCCTCGTAGTGCGAGGACGTTTGCTCTTGCAAGGAGTGCTCTGCGGACTTCTCCCGGGTCGGTTTTCTTTGTTAATGATCGTATCTTTATTCTCAGGCCGTCGTGGTCAAGAGGTGCTTGGATAACTCGTAGAGGTTTCCACGTTGATTGATCCGTAGGTGCCCAGTGGCGATCAATAAGGCTCTCTGTCAACAATATTGTCCGGTCGAAACGTCCCTTGTGAACCTGCAACTCTAACTCTCGCCCAATGGTTAGCCAGGCGAGACTGCCCATCCCGTACGATTCTCTTATCGGACGCTTGTATTTCGGAGAAAATCCTTCCCCGGTTGTTTTTCCTTTGGTAAGGAACTCGCGGAGGCCTTCGAGATCCATGCCGTGTCCCCATTCCTCATACTCAATGTGAGAGCCGGATTCTGCGATCTTGATCTCGACCTTTGTTGCTTCACCCCACATCCAAGCGTTGACAACCAGCTCGACGAAAAATTGTGTCGCATCTGTGTATTGGCGTCCGAGCGTCTTGATTATGCTCTTGTGAGTAGAAACTCGCAGATCCTCGTCGATTATCGAGTGCACTGTTCTCGTTGAGTGCACTTGTCGTCGTGTCGCCATAGACGTTGGCCGTTTCTCGTATGGAGTGTCGGCCGGATAATGGACTAGTGTAACCAGTCCAAACTAAGAACGGGAATTAGTCGATCTTGTCGGCGCTACTTGGACCCGGCCTTTCTTGTAACTTCTTTGGTCGGTTCAGCTGTCTCTGGGAAGAGGTCCTTCGGCATTCCAGATAAAACGTCTGAATACGAGTCTCTCGTTCCTGTTGATCCGGTTTGGAACGGTCGGACTCTCGCGAACAGGTCATCGATCTTGTTTGCCATCTTCATTTTCTCGTTGATCCTGCTGTCAAGATCTTGACCATCCGTTTCGAGTTGTTGAACGCGGGGAGCAAGGCCCTCGATCCCCTTCGAAACCTCGAGCATTCCGTTGACCGTCGCCAGAGAGGATCTTAGTCCAGCAATTTCTTTCTGCATCGATTCCCGATATGTGCGGAGTCTCTCGAGGATGGGTTGGTAAAGGCGGAGAAAGTCAACCATTAGACTCTCAAACTGTCGAATAGCAAGAGTGAATTTCTCTTCTCTTTTTTTCTCCGCGAACTGTTTGGCTGTGCCCAAGAGTTTCTCGCGTAGAGCAACTCTCTCAATAACATCGTCCAGAACTTCGCGTACGTTGTACGACTCGTCAAACACGGTCTCTCGCGGCATGATCGGTCAAGCTATCTCTCAATAGACCTGATCATTAAGAACGCGTCACTCACGATACCGAGACGCGGTATCTTGCGACCATTTGGAGGAGGGTCTGCTCTCGTACAAGATTCGCTAAAAGGGCGGTCACGGTCGAGATATTTCTCATTGCAGGGCAGAGATATCCGCGGATCACTTACGGATGCCTTAGGTCGAGTTTTCTCCAGATTTCCTCTCGGCTAACCCTAAATAGTTATAGTGAAGCCTCTTCATAATCGAAAATCCTCTTGAAGCACCTCAACCTACTACAGGTACTTCTCGTAGGGTCCCTTCTTACACTCGCGTTTCCAACGAACATAATGCACGTTTCCGCCGCGCCCACATATTCTCCCGGAGTCAAGCCAGGGGACGAAGCTACTTACGCGAATGTTACCGCTTTCGCTCAAAACAATGTCACGCGTTCTGTAACACTCAATGGCGCAGGGTCAACCTTTGTTTTTCCCTTAGTCAACGCCATATCATCCCACTTTACTTCTGCAAACCCAAGCATCCAGGTAAACTATCAGGCCCTTGGGAGTGGTGTGGGAGTCACCGATTTGATACAAAAGACAACTGACTTTTCGGCATCAGATCGACCATTAACTGCCGCTCAGCAATCGGTTGCACCTGACGCACTTCACATTCCAGATACGGTGAGTGCCGTGGTTGTTACTTACAATTCTGGTACCGCCTCGACTGGAGTGAGACTCGATGCGGCGTCGATCGCAAGGATATTCCAAGGACAAATCACCAATTGGAATGACACAGCACTCAAACAACTCAACCCGACGGTA